>DASVGA010000121.1:0-6858 GCA_036379795.1 Actinomycetota bacterium
GGGACGGGTCGGCAGCGAGCGCGGCGAGCCCCGCCAACACGTGGCCGGCAGCGATGCCGACGAGGGCGAGCACGGCGAACAGACCGAGCATGGTCGCGAACCCCAGCATCGCCGGCTCGCCCGATCCATCGGGGAACACGACCCGTACGTTCACGGCCACCAGGAAGCCGACGAAGGCAGACGCCGCCGCGCCGCTCAGGAACCACGACGGGCCAGGGATCAGACGGCGGATCTCTTGCTCGGTGGCGTTCATCGTTCCGTCCTTTCAGATCAGCGACGTGTAGCTCACGCCGCCCGGCCAGTCGATCGCGACGACCAGGGCGGTGCGGCCCCAGGTCGACAGGTCGCCGCCGTCACGCGCTCGGTACTTCTCGAGCATCAGCCTTCGGGCGAGCTCGTCGTCGGGCGATGTCTCCTCGATCACCCGGGCGCGGGTGGTCCGCTTCCTGCCGCCGAGCTCGAGCTCGACGTCGGGCGTGATCATCAGGTTGCGGACCCAGTCGCTACGCTCTCGATCACCCGCCATGAGGAAGACGGTCTCGTCGGCGAGCACGAACCAGATCTCGATACGGTGCGGGTTCCCCGAGATGCGGCCGGTCGTCGTGAGGTAGCAGAAGTCGAGCGCAGCGACGTCCTGAGACATCGAGCGCTACCAGATCGCCCAGATCACGAGGGCGACGATCACGACCAACGCCCCGACGAAGATGGCGATATCGGTCTTCTTCACCTTGCCGGGCTGCTGGTAGTTGAATCCCATCGCGCTAGAGACGGTAGTACTCACGGAAGCGTTCGGTCGACAGCCACGAGAGGTGTTGGCGAACCGTGGACGCGTAGGTGCGTGCCTCGAGATGATCGCGACAGCTCCTCTGCGAGCGCACCGATCCCCCCTCGTCGATGATCTCCACCCGCCAGCTCCCCTGTTGCTCATGCATCTCGACGCGGAATCGAGCGTCGTCCATGTCACCCGGCCCCCGACGGCTCAGCCCTGCTGAACGAGGTTCTGCCCGAGTCGGGCCAGGTGCCCCCGCAACGGACCGAGCACCGAGGCTTCGTCGAGCGTGAACCCGGGAGTGAGATCCGCGATCTGCTCCAAGGCCTCCTCCATCTTCGTTCCGGCCTCTACGGCGTCGCGCAAGGCGTTCACGAGCGTCACGGCGTAGTCGGCGCTGTAGGGATGCCCGTCCCAGGGCGAGGCACCCCCGCTCTCGATCACCTGCTCTACCATGAACTCCCGGCCCGTACGCTTGTCGATGCCCTTGATCTTCACGCGCTCTCCTTCTCACTCACGAGCTCGAGCAGCCGGTCGGCCAACTCGAAAGGATCGACCGGCTTCACGAACCAGGCGTCAGCTCCCGACCATCTCGCGAGCCACGCGTCGTGCCGGCGCTCCAAGAGGATCACGATGACGCCGGTGTACGCGGGGACATCGTCTCGCAGGGTCTTCGCGAGCGCGAACGCACCTGCTCTCGACGCTATCTCGTCGGCCACGATGATGTCCGGGCGCTCGCGCCGGGCCGCGGCGATGCCCAGCTCTCCGTTGGCCGCCGCGCGGAACCGCAGGTCGCCGCCGACCGCCCGCTCGATGCTGCGCACGGTGAGCGCCGTCAGCTCCCGGGAGGCGGGTTCGGGCGAGACCAGCAGCACGTCCACGACCCCGATGCTACCCGGTTCGGACGGGCGCTTTGCCGGGTACGAGACCACCGGATAGGCTCGCGGCCGGCTCTCGGGACCCCGTTCGAGATCGGGCGCAGGAAGTCGGATCCACGCGAGGAGGCAACGTTGGAGAGCACGGGCAAGGCGGCCGTGGCCGAGTTCGTCGCCACGTTCGGCCTGATCTTCGTCGGAGCCGGTGCGGTCGTCCTGAACGCCAACGGGCAGCTCGACCTCACGGGGGTCGCCCTCGCACACGGGCTCGTGCTGGCCATCATGGTCTCGGTCACCGCTCACATCTCGGGCGGGCTGGTCAACCCCGCCGTGACGGTCGCGCTGTGGGTGACCGGCAAGCTTCCCAGCGTCCGCGCCGTCGCGCTGATCGTCGCACAGGTGGCCGGCGCCGTTGCAGGGGCATTCCTGCTCAAGTTCGTCATCCCGGCCGACCTGTTCGATGCAGGCGGTGGAGGCGCCCCCGCGCTCAGCGACACGATCGCGGTCGGCAAAGGCATCCTCATCGAGGCCGTGACCACGTTCTTCCTCGTCTTCGCCGTCTTCGGCACGGCCGTGGACGATCGAGGGCCGTTCGCGAAGACGGCGGGGCTCACGATCGGGCTCGCGATCGCATTCGACATCTTGGCGTTCGGTCCCTACACCGGAGCAGCGATGAACCCGGCGCGCTGGTTCGGACCCGCGCTGGCCGCCGGCGAGTTCTCGAACTGGTACGTGTGGATCCTCGGCCCCGTCGCGGGGGCCATCATCGCCGGCGTCCTGTACTGGAGCGCCTTCCTCAAGGACAAGGACGTCACCACGCCCTGACGAGCCGATGACCGCCGACATCTACCTCGACGGCGCCTCAGCGACGCCCCTCGTGCCCCAGGCACGTGCGGCGTTCGTCGACGCGCTCGACACGTTCGGCGATCCGCTCCACATCCATCGCCAAGGCCGCGCGGCCCGCACGCTGCTCGACCGATCCCGCGAGACGGTCGCGACAGCGCTCGGAGCCCATGCCGACGAGATCGTCTTCACGTCGGGCGGCACCGAGTCGGTCGCCCTGGCGATCTGGGGAGGCGTGCGGGCCGTTCGTGAGCTCGGCACTCGGATCGTGGTGAGCGGGGTCGAGCACCCGGCCGTGTTCGGTGTCTGCCACGCCCTGCAGAGCGACGGGTTCGAGATGGTCGAGGTACCGGTCGACGACGACGGGCGGGTCGATCTCGATCGCTACGCCGAGGAAGTGCGAACACCCGGCACGCTGCTGGCCAGCGTGCAGCACGCCAACCACGAGCTGGGCACGTTGCAGCAGATCGCAGAGGCGGCACGGCTCGCCCGCGAGGCGGGGGTGCGGTTCCATACCGACGCCTGCCAGACGGTCGGGCGGCTTCCGGTCGACGTGCACGCGCTCGAGGTCGACATGCTCTCGTGTTCCGCACACAAGTTCGGCGGACCGCCGGGCGTGGGTGTGCTCTACGTGCGGCGCGGGGTTGGCGTGACCGCGTATCCGTGCGGCGACGATCGGGAGCGGAAGCGGCGTTCGGGCATGGAGAACACGCCGGGCATCGCCGCCATGGCCGCTGCGTTGCGCGTCGCGCTCGAGACCATGGCGGACACGGCCGCGACGCAATGGGCGCTCACCGAACGCATCCGCGAGCGCATCGCCGAGACCGTGCCGGGCGCGATCGTGCACGGGCATGCGACGCATCGCACCCCCCACCTGGTGTGCTTCAGCGTCGGCGGACTCGACACGCCCACCTTGATGATGGCCCTCGACGACCGAGGGTTCCGCCTCGCGGCGGGTTCGCTCTGCTCCGGACAGCCGGGCGACCCTTCACCGGTGCTCGAACACATCGGGTATCCCGGCCTGAGCAGCTTCCGGATCGGTCTCGGTCCGACCAGCAGCGAGGCCGACGCCGACGCGCTCCTCGACGTGCTGCCGGATCTCGTCACCGAGCTTCGTGAGGTCGCCGCCCTGTCGGAGGAGGCCCTGGCGAAGTCGCACCCGCCACCGCCCTAGCCGAGTGGGCTGCGGCGTCAGCCCACCGTCCAGGTGTCGCCGCCGCCGAGAAGCGTGGCGAGGTCGCCCTTGCCGAGGCGCTCCTCCGCGCTACGGAGCTGTGCATGCATCGCCTCTCCGAAGACGGGACGCTCGAAGTTGCGGAAGACCCCGAAGCACGTGGCCTCGTGCGGGCCGAGCGAGAGGTGCGCGAGTCCGAACGGCAACGAGGGGCGCCCGCCGGCCTGGTGCACGACGATGCGGTCGGGATCCACCTCGATCGTCGGACGGACCTGCAGGCGGCCGTTGTCGCCCACGATCACGCACTTCGTGCCCTCGTCGAAGATGATCGGCTCGCCGTCGACCAGCCTGATCTGGTGGTGCACGCCCTCGGACTTCTCCCGCAAGAGGTCGAAGGCTCCGTCGTTGAAGACGTTGCAGTTCTGATAGATCTCGACGAACGCGGTGCCTCGGTGAGCCGCTGCCTGGCGCAGCACCCCGCTCAGATGCTGGCGGTCGTTGTCGATCGTGCGCGCCACGAACGTGCCCTCGGCGCCGAGCGCCACCGCGATCGGATTGAACGGGTGGTCGACCGATCCGAACGGCGTCGACTTCGTGACCTTTCCCTCCTCGCTCGTCGGCGAGTACTGGCCCTTCGTGAGGCCGTAGATCTGATTGTTGAAGAGCAGGATCTTGATGTTCACGTTCCGCCGGAGCGCGTGGATCAGATGGTTCCCACCGATCGAGAGACCGTCGCCGTCGCCGGTGACGACCCAGACGCTGAGCTCCGGGTTGGCGGTCGCGATACCCGTGGCGATCGCCGGAGCACGCCCGTGGATACCGTGCACCCCGTAGGTGTCCATGTAGTAAGTGAACCGGCCGCTGCAGCCGATGCCGCTCACGAAGACGGTCTTGTGCGGTTCGATGCCGAGCTCGGGCATGAACGCCTGCACCGTCGACAGGATCGCGTAGTCGCCGCAGCCAGGACACCACCGGACCTCCTGGTCGGAGGTGAAGTCCTTCTTCGCGAGCGTCGCCACCCCGCCGTTGCCGTCGTCGATCGACTCGCCCTGCTTCGACCCACCGTTCATGTGGCGCGCCTCACTCATCGAGCACCCGCTCGATCTCCGCCTCGAGCTCTTCCGCGAAGATCGGAAGCCCTTGCACCTTGGTGAAGCTCTTCGCATCGACGAGGAACTTCGCCCTGATCAGCATCGCGAGCTGCCCCAGGTTCATCTCGGGGATCAGCACCTTCGGGTAGGCCGTGACGACCTCGCCGGTGTTCGGCGGGAACGGGTTCAGGTGCCGGATATGGGCGGTCGCGACCGACCGCCCGTGCTGTCGGACCCGCGTGGCTGCCGCCCGGATCGTGCCGAGGGACGACCCCCAGCCGAGCACCAGCAGCTCGGCATCGCCCGAGGGATCGTCGACCTCGATCGGGTCGATGTCGGCCGCCACACCCTCGACCTTGGCCTGGCGCAGGTGGGTCATGTGCTCGTGGTTCTCCGGTTCGTAGCTGATGTTGCCCGTGAGATCCTCGCGCTCGAGCCCGCCGATACGGTGCACGAGCCCGGGCGAGCCGGGAACCGCCCACGGACGGGCCAACCGGTCGTCTCGCGCGTAGGGCAGGAACCCCTCGCCGTTCGCGACCGCGAAGTTCGGATCGATCGACGGCAGACCGTCGACCTCGGGCACCCTCCAGGGCTCCGACGAGTTCGACAGGAACGTGTCGGAGAGCACGATCACGGGCGTGCGGTAGCGCACCGCGATACGGGCCGCTTCGAGTGCCGCGGCGAAGCAGTCCGCCGGCGACGACGGCGCGACGATCGGCATCGGGCTCTCCCCGTGCCGCCCGAACATCGCGAGCAGCAGGTCGCCCTGCTCGGTCTTGGTCGGCAACCCCGTCGAGGGCCCGCCGCGCTGCACGTCCACGATGACCATCGGCAGCTCCATGATCACTGCGAGCCCCAGGGTCTCGGCCTTCAGGTCCATGCCCGGTCCGCTCGTACCGGTCACCGCGAGGTGACCGGCGAAGGCGGCGCCGAGCGCCGCGTTCGCGGCCGCGATCTCGTCCTCCGCCTGCAGGGTGATCACTCCGAAGTTCTTGTGGCGCGAGAGCTCGTGCAGGAGCTCCGACGCCGGGGTGATCGGGTAGCTGGCGTAGAACAGGGGCAGGCCGCTGCGCTGCGATGCGGCGATCAGCCCCCACGACAGGGCGGTCGACCCGGCGATGTTGCGATAGGTGCCGGGCTCCACGGGAGCCGCAGCGATCGAGTACGAGTGGGCGAACAGCTCCGTCGTCTCGCCGAAGTTGTAGCCGGCCTTGAACGCGGCGACGTTCGCATCGAAGATCTCCTGCTTCCCGCCGAACTTGCGCTCGAGCCAATCGAGGGTGGTCTCGGTCGGGCGCCCGAACATCCACGACACGAGCCCGAGGGCGAACATGTTCTTCGCGCGCTCGGCCTCCTTCTTGCCGATGCCGATGCCCTCGGTGGCCCGAACCGTGATCGATGTCATCGGCACCTTGAACAGCTGGTAGCCGTCGAGGGTTCCGTCGGTCGTGGGGTCGGCCGCGTAGCCCGCCTTCTCGATGTTGCGCTGGGTGAAGGCGTCCTCGTTCACGATCACGGTGCCGCCGCGGTCGACCTTCGCGAGGTCGGCCTTGAGGGCCGCGGGGTTCATGGCGATGAGCACGTCGGCATGATCGCCCGGGGTCGTGATGTCGCTCGACGCGAACTGGATCTGGAACGCAGAGACACCGTGCACCGTGCCCGCCGGCGCCCTGATCTCGGCTGGGAAGTCGGGCAGGGTTGCGAGATCGTTGCCCAACACGGCCGTGGCGGACGTGAAGCGGTCCCCCGTGAGCTGCATCCCGTCGCCTGAGTCGCCCGCGAACCGGACGACGACGCGTTCCCTCTCTTCGACGGTCTTGGTCATAGCTGCGGGTCGTGCTGCGACCGATGCCCCCTTCAGATGCCGGTGCGCTCGATTGACTGGGTGCCTCTCCCAAGGGTACTGCCGGCCCGAGCAAGCGATGCCGCCCCAGCGGGTAGATTCACAACATGAGGACACATCGACTGGGATCGAAGGGACCTGAACTCTCCGTCATCGGTTTCGGCTCGTGGGAAGCCGGCGGCACCGCCTGGGGGGCGAACGAGTCCGACGACGGCGTGATCGCCGCGATGCACTCGGCGCTCGAGGCCGGCATCAACTGGATC
>DASVGA010000122.1:0-4394 GCA_036379795.1 Actinomycetota bacterium
GAGACCGCCAACCTCATGCTCACGTTGCAGGCCGGTGGGGCCGAGGTGGCCCTGTGCGCCTCGAACCCCTTGTCGACCCAGGACGAGACGGCTGCGGCGCTGGTCGAGGCAGGCATCGACACCTACGCGATCAAGGGCGAGGACACCGACACGTTCTTCAAGCACATCAACGCCGTGCTCGACACCAGACCGAACATCACGATGGACGACGGCGCCGACATGGTGAGCGTGCTGCACAAGGAACGCGCCGATCAGATCGCCGAGATCATCGGCGGCACCGAGGAGACGACGACCGGGGTGATCCGCCTGCGTGCCATGGCTGCCGACGGCGCGCTGCGCTACCCGATCGTGAGCGTCAACGACGCCGATACGAAGCGCCTGTTCGACAACCGCTTCGGCACCGGACAGTCGACGATCGATGCGATCATGCGCGCGACCAACAGGCTGCTGGCCGGCCGCACGATCGTGGTCTGCGGCTACGGCATGTGCGGTCGCGGGGTCGCCTCGCGCGCGCACGGCATGGGCGCCCACGTGATCGTGACCGAGGTCGATCCGACGGCCGCGATCGAGGCGGTGATGGAGGGGTATCGGGTCATGCCCCTGCGCGACGCGGCTCGTGTCGGCGACATCTTCATCACCCTGACCGGCGACACGAGCGTGATCCGTGCCGAACACATGGAGCTCATGCACGACGGGGCGATGCTCGCGAACTCAGGTCACTTCGACGTGGAGATCGACAAGGGTGCGCTCGCGGCGCTCGGGACCGGGGGGGTACGCCGGATCCGCGAGTTCGTCGACGAATACACGCTGGCCGACGGCCGGCGCCTGTACCTGCTCGGCGAGGGCCGCCTCGTGAACCTCTCAGCGGCCGAGGGCCATCCGGCGGCGGTCATGGACATGTCGTTCGCGAACCAGGCACTGTCGGCGGAATGGGTGGTGGCCAACCGTGGTCAGCTCGAACCGCGCGTCTACCCAGTGCCGGTCGAGATCGACAAGGACGTCGCTCGTCTCAAACTGCACGCCATGGGCGTCGAGATCGACGACCTCACCGACGAACAGCAGCGATACCTGAGCAGTTGGGAACAGGGAACCTGACGTCATGGACGACCGCGTCTCGATCCGAGCCCACTACGAGCGATTCCCGGCGACCTTGAAGGGGGCGTTCGTGCTGCGGGGCGACGATCCCGATCCGCACCAGGTGCGGATCGATGCCGCCCGTGTCGTCGAGCTGTCCGGTCGCGCCGGACAGGTGATGAACGTGGAAGCCGCCACGCTCGACGTGGCACCCCACCTCGACCTCTTCGTTCCGTTCGAGGTGCCCCTGCTCGACCTCGAGCCGGGCTGGTATCAGCTCGAGCTCGACGTAGCCGTTGACGGCGATGACGGCGTCGTGCGACCGGGGGACCGCTTCGTCGTTGCCTGGCCGCGTGGGTCCATGCGCCGAGGGGCCGCCTCCGTCGGTCGTGAGATCGAGACGGGTTCGGTCGGCGTGACGATCGAGCAGGTCGAGTGCGCGACCGACTCCGTGCGGGTGACGTATCAGGCGCCGGCTCGGGCCGGCCTGACGGTCTCGGTCGACGACGTCACCCTGTCGTTGATCGACGAGGACTACGACGCGGACACGGGCAAAGGACGGGTCACGACCTATCCTGCGCCCAAGTCCCACTCGCTCCTGGCGATCAGCGCCCGCGGAGCCGCGCATGCGTTGGAGATCAGCCTGCCCTAGGCACGACTCGTGTCGCACCTCGCCGGTACCGTCGGCCGGTGCTGCAGCGCGCGCTCGATGTCGTCTTCCCGCCGCGGTGCGCCGGGTGTGGCGCGGCCGCCTGGCCCTTCTGCGATCGGTGCCGCGACGATCTGATGGCATTGGCTCCCCCGTGGTGCGATCGATGCGGGGCTCCATCGCCGGGCGCCACGCTCGGCAGCTGCCGCGACTGCCCGCCCGAACCGATCGCACGGGTGCGGGCACCCTTCGCGTTCGAGGGGCCGGCGCGGCAGGCCGTGCACCACCTCAAGTACCGGGGGGTGCGAGGCGTCGGCCGGGCTCTCGGGCACGCCATGGCCGCAACGGCGCCGCAGGTGGCCGACGTCGTGACGTGGGTGCCGCTGACGCGGCGTCGAAAGGCCGAGCGAGGCTTCGACCAGGCCCGTGAGCTGGCCGTCGAGGTCGCACGCGAGCTCGATCTTCCTGTGCGCTGTCTGCTTCGAAGGGTGCGCTCGACCGGTCCCCAGGCCAAGCGCGACGCCAGCGCGCGGCGCTCGGCCATGCACGGCGCCTTCGTCGTGCGCGACCGCACTCGAGTGCCGTCGGTCGTCTTGCTCGTCGACGACGTGCTGACGACGGGTGCCACAGCGGCTGCTTGCGCCGAGACCCTGCTCGAGTCGGGCGCCTCCCGGGTGATGCTCGTCGTCGCTGCACGCGCGCTCCTGCGCACGGAGCGACGGGCCTATACTCGACCGGGCCCTCGTCCGGGTCTGTGGTTGCCCGGGGATCTTCCCCGGTAGTCGACGCCAGCCGCGGGCGAAACGACCCACGTAAGGCGACCTTTGGTCGCTGAGCATGGCGCGGTTTAGATGTAAGTCCTGCCTCGCCTCCGGGCGAGAGAGGGTGGGAGTCGCCGGTCCTCGCGACCGACGGCGAACGCTCCGGCAGGCGGGTGTGGGGCAAAAGACCAGGTCAGCCGGTCGGGGGCCCAACCCGAGCGAGGGGAGGCGACGGTTGAGGGCATGCATCTGACCTTCACGGGACGCGGGCTCGCGGTGACCGACGAGGTGCGTGAGATCGCCGGCCACAAGCTCGCGCATCTCGAGCGCATGGAACCTCGCACCACCCGCGTCGACCTCGAGCTCATCGCCGAGCACTACCCCACGCTCGACGGCGTGAAGCGGGTGGAAGCCGCGCTGCACATCCCCCGCAAGACGTTCCGGGCCCACGCCGAGGCCGTCGACGTTCCGACGGCCATCGATCGGGTGGCCGACAAGCTCGAGCGGCAGCTCCGGGACCACCACGGCAAGCGTCGTAGCTCGCTGCACCGAGCGGCACTAGACTCCGCTCACCAGAGCGCTCCGGCTGTCGATACCGACGCAGAGGGCTGAGACTGAGGGGGACCGGTGACCAAGGATCCGAGCGAGACGCCCGAGAAGCTCCGGGTGATGGTGGTCGACGATCACGCGCTGTTCCGGCGCGGTCTCGAGATGGTGCTCCAGCAGGAATCAGATATCGAGCTGGTCGGTGAGGCGTCCGACGGTGCCGAGGCCGTCGAGCGGGCGCAGGAGACCATGCCCGACGTCGTGCTCATGGACGTGCGCATGCCGAAGCGATCCGGCATCGAGGCAGCCGGTCAGATCAAGGAGCTGCTTCCGCACTGCAAGATCTTGATGCTCACGATCAGCGACGAGGAAGGCGACCTCTACGACGCGATCAAGGCGGGAGCGAGCGGCTACCTGCTCAAGGAGATCCCGATCGAGGAGGTCTCCGATGCGATCCGCAGCGTCTGGGCCGGGCAGTCGCGCATCTCGCCGAGCATGGCGTCGAAGCTGCTCTCCGAGTTCGCCGCCATCTCGAAGTCCGCTCAGGAACAGCCCCGCATGCCGGCCCCCCGGCTCACCGACCGCGAGATGGAAGTGCTGCGGCTCGTCGCGCAGGGGCTCAACAACCGAGACATCGCGAAGCAGCTGTTCATCAGCGAGAACACGGTGAAGAACCACATCCGCAACATCCTCGAGAAGCTGCACCTGCATTCGCGCATGGAAGCCGTCGTGTACGCGGTGCGCGAGAAGATGATCGAGATCAGCTGATCGTGTCCGACCCGACCATCGAGGCCGCGCGAGAGATCCTCGGCCGCTCGCTCGACGAGCTGCGCGCGGCGGTCGACGGGTGCTCGGCCGAGCGGTTGAACCATCGGCCCGCCGGCGACGACACGAACTCGCTCACCGTGCTCGCGACGCACGCGCTGTACAGCACCCGCTCGTGGCTCAGCCTCGCGACCGGCGCGGAGCTTCCGCCTCGCGACCGGCCGGCCGAGTTCCAGGTGATCGAGACCGACCCCGACGCGTTCATGAAGTCGTTCGACGAGCTCGCGGGCGAGTGCACCGCGATCCTCGAGGCGGCGGGCGCCTTCGACCCGGCCCGGGAAGGCACGGCGCCGTGGCGGAGCGACGACGTGGCAGACGAACCCGTCACGGCGGCCTGGGCGCTGCAACATGCCCTCTCGCACCTGGGTGAGCACGTCGGCCACGCCCAGCTCACCCGTCAGCTGTTCTGATCCGGACGGGACGAGTGCGTCCGATACGCTGGCGATCATGAGCGGAAGCACCCGAACGGTCGCGCGCGCGATCGTGGAATGCCTGGAGAACGAGGGCGTCGAGGTCGTGTTCGGACTTCCCGGTGAGGA
>DASVGA010000123.1:0-13904 GCA_036379795.1 Actinomycetota bacterium
CGACTCGTCGTAGCCGAGCAGGCAGACCGGTCCGTCGCCCTCGGCCGCCCTCCGGCGCACGAGCGCGAGGAGGTCGTCGGACGACCGCGTCGCGCCGACGCCGGCATCGGCGAGGGACATGCCCGTCTCGGTGAGATGCACGTGGGTATCGATGAACCCGGGAACGATCGTCGCGCCGGGCAGGTCGACCACCCGGTCGGCTTCGGGAGGAGCTCCGATGCCGACCCGCTGCACGTGTCGATCGTCGACGAGCACCCACTCCCCCGTCTCCGGGTAGGCAAGGGTCCGCACCAGCGTGGCTCGATAGAGGGTCTTCACCGCGCGCGAATCATGACACGCCACGGTCAAGGTGAGGTCGCCGACCCGGCGCCGAGCACCCCCGCAGGTTCATCGATCACCCGGCACTTCTCGTCGTTGGCTGCCAGGCCGGATGCGCGAAGCGCACCCTCGAACGCCGTCGCGGCTCGGCGCGCCCGGTCGACGTCGTTCGTGAACACAAGCACGTCGTCGACCCAGCGGATCGCGACAGGGCCGGCGATGCGGTGCAGCGCAGCGTCGATCGGCGCGAGCACGGCGTTCGCCAGCACCGCCGACGGGTGGGGGCCGACCGGCAGGCCAGCGATGCCGCTCGCCTCGAAGCCCCTGAGGATCGTCGCGAGATCCTCGATGCGCTCGGGCCGTGCGCCCAGCCTCTCGAGCGCCCTCGACACCACGGCGGGGGTGATGGACCCGTAGCAGTCGCGCACGTCGCCGAAGAACGCCGCCCTGTAGGGCCCGCGCGATGCCGCGCGCACGGTACGCAGGTATCGGCGGCGAGCGCGCGTCCATGGCTCGATCTCGAGCCGGCCACCGGCCACCCAGGCCCGGTTCGCGACGACCCCGTCCGACAGCGACCGCTCGATGCTGGGCGTGACGGACGCCACCGCTTCCTCGTACCGCTGCCGGTCGCGTTCGCCCAGGTGCACGATGACCCGCGAGCCCCCGCCGGGCTTCGCGATCGTCTCGAGGCGCATCCGTTCGCTCTCGACGGGCCCGATCGGTCGGAGCGTTCGCGCCTGACGCACGCCTCGCCTCCTCGTCGCTCCGGCGGCCGGGAGGAGGTCGTCGCCGATCGCGACGGGTTGTACCGCGCTGGGTGCGCGCGCGCAATCGGCCGCGGACGCAGCCCGAGGTCACCCGGCTCCATCGGTCGCTGCCGGCGTCGCCCCGACCGGCCGAGCCGGGCGGTGGATGTTCCCCGGCGATGGCAGCCCACCTATGATGCGTGCATGCTCGACGACCGGGACCGAGACATCGTGGCCGCGCTGCAGGAGGACGCCCGGGCCACCTACGCCGACGTCGCGGCTCGCGTGGGGTTGTCGGCCTCAGCGGTGCACGATCGCGTGCGCAAGCTCGAACAGCAGGGGGTGATCCGCGGCTACTCGGCCGTGGTGGACCCGCAGGCGCTCGGGTTGTTCGTGACCGCCCTCATCGCGGCCTCGCCCCTCGATCCGCGCCAGCCCGACGATCTGCCCGAACGGGTCGCCGAGTTCCCCGAGGTCGAAGACTGCCTCAGCGTGGCCGGCGAGACGAACTACGTGCTCAAGGTGCGCACGCACACGACCGCTGACCTCGAGGACCTGATCCGCCGGCTCCGTGAGAAGGCCAACGTCGACACGCGCACGACCATCGCGCTGTCGATCCCCTTCGAGCGCCGCCCCCTCCGCCCCTGATCGTCCTCAGCCGGCCACCTGCATCGGCCGATGAGATGGATGCAAGAGGAACCGTTCCCAGGAAGCGTGGGAAGATGACGCGATGAGAACGAGGCACATCGTTTCTGGGCTCGTGCTCGCGGTCTCCACGAGCCTCGCCTCGTGCGGTGAGCCTCGGTATGAGTACGTTCGGAACACCGAGGCCCGCACCGCCTTCAAGATCCCGAACGAGTGGACCCTGTTCGACGAAGCCGCGATGTTGGGAGAGCCGGAAGGCACGCAGGCGTCCACTCCGGACCCGGTCGAGTGGCTCGTCGGGCTCGATGGTGACCCGTCGCCCGCTCGCGAACACGTGCTGAACCTGGCCGACGGATACGACACGACCTATCCGCATGGGATCGCGGGTGTCTATCGGCTGTCGACGCAGGTTCGAGATAGGGTCAACCTTGGTGTGCTCAGGAACCTCATCATCCCCATCGACCAGATCCGCGACGAAGTGGGCGCCGAGGCGATCAGCGTCAAGGCCTATGACGACAGGCTCAACAAGGACGGCTTCCGCGGCCTGCACTTCGAGGCTCAGGTCTTGGTCTCGGCGCTCGAGACGGTCTTGGGCGCTGGCGGAGGAAGCGCCGGGGCTCCGACCCTACTCAGTGACGACTACCTCCATATCAATCAGACGGCATACATGGACCCGAGCAGCGACAAGGTGTACGTCCTCGCGGTGCTCTGTAGCGCGGACTGCTATGCCCGGAACAGCTCGGAGATCCGCACGGTGGTCGACTCATGGGCGGTGATCGCGTGAGCAGCAACGGGAAGGGCACCAACATCCTGGTCGACCGGCCGTCGAGGCCTCGGGCGTCGGAACGGCAAACCCGCGCTCCTGCGGTCTTCTGGGACCGCATCAAGCTCCTGGTCCTGTTGAGCATCTTCTGGCTCGCCGGCCTGGCGGTCGTGTGGAGCACGACGGTGAAGCCGCTCGACGGCCCGTTCTCCGATGCGATCCGCATCGCGGTGAGCGACTACTGGTGGCTGCTCGCGCTCATGGCACTGGAGTTCCTTCGCCAGATCCACTATTTCATCGAGGAGCACTCCAAGGGCTACTACCGCTTCTGGCAGAAGACGGTCTTCGGTGGTACCGACCGCCGGCTCAGCGGCATGAGCGACTACACGCGGTTCCGTGCGGGTCGTGCGTTCAAGCTCTTCCTGTTCCTGCTGTTCGTGAGCATGATGCTCGGCCGGCTGTTCAACACCGATCCGGTCTGGCTCGGGATCATCGAAGCACCGGCCCGGCTCGTCGTGGCCCTGCCCTTCATCTTCCAGCTCGCCTTCGGGTTCTTCTTCGTGATGTTCCAGTTCATCGGGCTGTTCTGGTTCCTCTCGCGAGGGGGCATCGAGACCATCATGCCCGACGAGATCGAGACCCGGTTCGACGACGTGAAGGGGCAGGATGCGGCGCTCGGGCAGCTCAAGGAGACGCTCGTGTTCCTGGACGAGCCCGAGGCGATCGAGTCCCGAGGTGGGTACGTGCCGGGCGGCATCCTGCTCTGGGGGCCCCCCGGAACCGGCAAGACCCTGATGGCCCAGGCCGTTGCAGGCGAGACGGCCAAGCCCTTCGTGAACGTCGACGCCGGCGCGTTCATCAACATGTTCATGGGCGTCGGCATCCTCAAGGTCCGTTCGCTGTACCGCAAGCTCCGCAAGCTGAGCATGCGCTACGGGGGGGCGATCGTGTTCATCGACGAGGCCGATTCCCTCGGCAGTCGCGGACAGCAGATCGCAGGGGGGGCGGGTGCGTCGGTCACGCCGTGGACGACATCTCCCACCTGCAACGGGGTGGCGTACCTGTCGCCGCCCGGGCGCGATGCCGCGTTCCACGCCGGCGCTTCCTCCGACCAGACGGGGGCTCCCTATAAGGAACGGGTGATCATGGGCGGCATGGCGGGCGGAGGCGGTATGGGAACGCTGCAGGCGCTCTTGGCTGAGATGTCGGGGCTCACCAAGCCGAAGGGCCTGGTGAACAGGATCCGCAAGCTGCTCGGCATGAAGCCGAAGCCGCCGCCGAAGTACCGCATCCTGCACATCTTCGCGACCAACATGCCGAACACGCTCGACCCGGCCATGCTGCGCCCGGGCCGCGTCGACCGTCAGTACAAGGTCGGCTACCCCCAGAAGAACGGCCGTCGGGCGACCTTCGAGTATTACCTGGCGAAGGTCAAGAACGAGATCGACGGTGAGGAGCTCGATAAGCTCGCCACGATCACGCCGTACTTCTCGGGAGCATCGATCAAGGACATCGTGAACGAGGGGCTCGTGATCGCGATCCGCGACGACCGAGACACCGTGACCTATACCGACGTCGTCAAGGCCAAGCAGCTGAAGCAGCATGGGTTGCCTGACGAGCACGAGTACATCGAGCGCGAGCGGCATTCGGTCGCGGTGCACGAGGCGTGTCACGCCGTGGTCGCGTACCGGCTGCGCAAGCACGCCGTCATCGACATGGCCACGATCGAACGCCGGGGCGACGTCGGAGGGTTCGTCTCCTCGATCCCGCCGGAGGACCAGTTCGTGCAGTGGCGCACCGAGCGCGAGATCGACGTGATGACCGCGCTCGCCTCGCTCGCTGGCGAACGCATGTTCTTCGACGGCGACCATTCCATGGGGGTCGGGGGCGACATGCGCGCCGCGACCGGCATGACCAGCCAGGCACTCGCCTACTACGCCATGGGCGACCGCTTCGCATCCCGCTCGGTGACCCTCGCCCCGCTGGGCTCGGCGTCGATGGAGACGGGCGGGGACCGGGCGCTGTTCGACTCGGTCTTCGGTCAGAGCGTCGAGGACAAGCTCGCAGAGCTCTACGACAAGACCTGGGAGCTGCTCGAGGAGCACCGCTCGGACGTGCTCGCCCTCGCGCACGCGCTCGAGACCGCGAAGACGATCACCGGCGACGACGTGGAGGCCATCATCGAAGGCACGACCGGTCCCACGGTCGACGGCCGGCCGTATCACGACACGTCGTTCATGCAGATGATCGAGCGCTACCACGAGGCGGTCCTGCGCGCGCACAAGGAGCACGCAGGGGTCGAGTCGCGGATCCCGGTGCCGGTGCCTCCTCCCCCGGTCGAGGTCGCGGCCTCGAGTCCCGGCATCCGCCAGCCCGAACGTCAACGGGTGATGCTCGATCCGCAGTCTCCGCCGCGGCCCGATGACGGCGCGTAGCGGCCGATCGCACCGACGGTAAGCTCCGGGCCATGCGCCTGTACAACACGCTGACGCGTGAGCTCGACGAGGTCGCGCCGGGTGCCGGCGATCACGTCACGATGTACACGTGCGGGCCGACGGTGTACCGCTACGCTCACCTCGGCAACCTGCGCACGTTCATGCTCGGCGACCTCATCCGGCGCGGACTCGAGCTCGAGGGCCGCACCGTCACCCAGATCATGAACATCACCGACGTCGGACACATGACCGACGAGGGCTCGCCCGAGGCGGTCGACAAGATGCTGCTCGCGGTGGAGGACGAAGGCCTGTCGCCGCTCGAGATCGCCCAGAAGTACGCCGACGCGGTCTTCGCCGACGCCGCGGCCGTAGGCATCCGCCCGGCCGACGAGTACCCGAAGGCGACCGAGCACATCCCGGAGATGATCGAGCTGACGCAGACCCTCATCGACCGTGGGCACGCCTACGTCGTCGATTCCGGAAGCGTGTACTTCGATGTGTCGTCGTTCCCCGGCTACGGCCGCCTGAGCGGCAACACCCTCGACAACCTCCGCCAGGGCCATCGCGACCTCGAGTCCGATCCGGCCAAACGTGCGCCCGCCGACTTCGCTCTGTGGAAGGCAGCAGGCCCCGGCCGGCTCATGAAGTGGGAGTCGCCGTGGGGGGTCGGCTTCCCCGGCTGGCACATCGAGTGCTCGGCCATGTCGATGCGATACCTCGGTGAGCGGTTCGACATCCACACCGGCGGCAACGACCTGCGCTTCCCGCATCACGAGGACGAGATCGCGCAGAGTGAAGGTGCGGTCGGTCACCAGGTCGTGTCGATCTGGGTGCACGGCGGGCATCTGCGCCAGTCGGGACAGAAGATCTCGAAGTCCACGGGCAACACGGTGCGCGTGCCCGATCTGGTCGAGCGCGGCGTGGATCCGCTCGCGTTCCGGTGGCTCACGTTCCAGACGCGCTACCGCTCCGAGATGGACTTCACGTGGGACTCGATGGAGTCCGCGGACGCGAAGGTCAGGCAGCTGCGTCGCCGCATGGCCGAGTGGGCGCCGGGCGCGGGCTCGCTCGGGCAGGCAGCCCAGGACTACGATGCCCGCTTCCGCGAAGCCGTCGCATCCGACCTCGACATGCCGGCCGGGGTCGTGGTCGTGAGCGAGGTCGTGGGGGCGCACGACCTGAGCGACGCCGAGCGATACGCACTGCTGTCGTCGTGGGACTCGGTGCTCGGGCTCGACCTCGATCGTGAGGCGACGAGCGGGTGGGCCCCGAGCGACGATGTGCTCGCCAAGGTTGCGGCGCGTGACGATGCCCGCGCGGGCAAGGACTACGCCGAGAGCGATCGCCTGCGGGACGAGCTCGCCGAGATGGGCCTCGAGGTCATGGACACGACAGAGGGCACGAAGGTCCGGCCCCGGGACTGAAGGCTCACCCCACCACCTGGAGGTCGCGGGTCGAGCGGTTGAGCCGTTCCACACCGTCGGCGGTCACGGCGACGATGTCCTCGATGCGCACACCGAACGCTCCTTCGAGGTAGATGCCCGGTTCCACCGAGAACGTGGTGCCCGGCTCGAGCTGCCAGTCGCTGCCCTCGATCAGATAGGGCGGTTCGTGGACCTCGAGCCCGATGCCGTGACCGGTGCGGTGGATGAACCGCTCGCCGAATCCGGCGTCGGTGATGATGCCGCGGGCGACACGGTCGATCTCCTGGGCTTCGATGCCCGGCCTCACCGCCTCGCACGCGGCCGCTTGCGCCTCGCGCACGGCGTCGTAGACCCGCTCGAACTCCGGCGGAGGTCCGCCAGCGACCACCGTGCGCGTGGTATCGCTGAAGTAGCCGTCGAGGGCGCCGCCGAAGTCCATCACCACGACATCGTTCGCCTCGATCGGACGCGAAACCGGCTCGTGATGCGGCGAGGCGGAGTTCGGCCCGGACGCGACGATCGTGAACTCAACGCTCGCGTGTCCGTAGCGGACCAACAGCTCGGCGAGCTCACCGGCGATCTCGGCCTCGGTGCGACCGATGAACCGCATGGTGCAGACCTCGCGGAAGGCCTCGTCGGCGCCGTGCGCCGCCCGCCTGAGCGCATCGAGCTCGTCGTCGTCCTTGACGGCACGGATCCGCCCGATGACGGGCGAGCCGGGCTCGAACCGAGCGGCCGGGGCGGCACGCTGCAGGCCCAGCAGATGGCTCGACCACAACCGGTCGCCCACGGCGACCCTCGCACCCGTGGGCAGGAGCCTCGCGGCTTCCTCGTACGGATCGACGCCGTCGGCCCACCCCGCGAGCTCGAGGCTCGCTGCGGCGGGCGCCGCAGCCGCGAGCGGGCGCTCTAGCTCGGGCACGATCATCGCGGGCGCCAGGTCGCTGCGGAGCACCAGCAAGCTCGGTCGCTCCAGGGGCATGGGGTCGTAGCCCGTGAGGTAGGCGAGGTCCGGTGAGGGAGCGACCACCACGGCGTCGATCCCGAGCCTCGCCGCTTCCTCGGTGACCCGTCGCATACGGGCGGCGAATCGCTCGGGCGTGTCCACGATGGTCCTCCTCGTCCTCGTCTAGAGCTTCAACAGGATCTGCTGCGGCACGATCTGGAAGGTCGCCGGCGTGACGCCCAACGGTTCGCCGTCGGCCACGACCGCCATCGGCCGGTCGCCCTCGACCGAGAACCGGATCCTCGCTCGCAGCTCCTTGATCGCATCGTCGGGCACGTGACCGCCGTGGCGCATCATGCGAGGGATCATCGTGTAGGCATCGGACTTCTGTCCCGTGAAGACGAGTGCGTCGAGCACACCGTCGCCCGGGAACGACCGAGGCGAGAGCCGGATCCCCGACGCGAACTGGCCGTTGCCGATCACGACGTGGAAGCCTTCGCCTTCCCAGGCCTTCATGTCGTAGCCGACGCGGAGGCACTGCCTGCGTGCCCCCACGTACCCTCTCCAGAATCCCAGGAAGCGTCGCGGTCGCTCCCCCAACCCCGACGGCAGGCGGCGGCTCGCGAGCCGTGCGTTCGCTCCCAACCCGATCTCCGCCAGGTTGTGCGCGTACCGGGTCCTCGGCGCCCCATCGGGGCCGGTGCAGGCGATGCGCATGAGGTCGAAGGGATAGGTGTTCTCCCCCACCAGGTGGCGGACCCCTCCGTCGATGTCGCCGGGAAGCCCGAAGCTTCGCAGCAGGTCGTTGTCGGCGCCCGCGGCGACGACGCCGAGGACAGCCGACTCCACGATGGGGGCGCCGTCCCGGAACATGCCGTTCACGACGTCCTGCACGGCCGCGTCGCCGCCCACGGCGACGACGAACCGACTGCCTCCATCGAGGGCCGCGGCCGCGAGACGCGTTCCGTCACCGCGACGCTCGGCCACCGACATGGTGTGCTCCAGGCCGTGGGCCTCGAGTGCCCGCTCCAGCGCGGGCAGTCGTTCGCCGACCCGTCCACCGGCTTCCGGAGGATCGGCGATGACGCTGAGCGGGCCGAACGGACTCGTCACGGCCGCCGATCCGTGCGCACGATCGATCAGACCCCCGTGTAGGCCACGACGCCCCGTTGCACCGCGGCTCGTGCCCTGGCGAAGAGCCCGGCGACGTCAGGGCTCGCCACCTCCTCGACCTGGCGCAACAGGTCGAGGAGCTGCTTGCAGTTGCGGACGAAATCGCCCGGCGCCATGTCGGTCTCCGTGAGCACCTCGTCGAAGGAGCGGCCCGCCGCCCAATGGAACACCGGGGTTGCGAAGCCCGTCTCGAGTTCGCGACACAGCTGCACCTGGTGGTCGTCCTCCGCACGACGGATCCGCCGCCAGATGCGTTCGAACGACTCGTAGGCTCGCCCGGAGTCCGGGGTGGGCATGCCGCCGGGAAGCGGCACCCGCTCGCGGCCCTCGTAGACCACGGTCGACAGCAGGGCCGCCACCTCCGCCGGGTCGAGATCGTCGAAGACGCCTCGGGCGAGCGCCTCGGCCACCAGGATGTCGCCCTCGCCGTAGATCCGCGACAGGCTCCTCCCTTTGTCGGTCAACGACCAGCCCTCGACGTAGGCGAGTTCGCGCAGCACCGAGAGCACGCGATCGAACTGCCGGGCGAGCGTCTCGGTCCGCACCCGGATCCGGCGATCGATGCCCGCGAGCGACGCCTCACGTTCGTCGACACGCCGAGCCCACCGCTCGTGCTTGGCGCGTTCGGGACAAGCGTGGCACGCATGCTCCGCGGCACGTGCCTCGAGCTTCGCAGCCTCGCGCTCGACATGGGGATCGGCCCGGTGCTTCACGGGCTTGGGCGCCTTCACCTGCAGCGACACGAGCTTGGCCGACACGTCTCGGCGGTAGCGGCTGCTCCGCACGCTCCCCGAGCGCGGCAGGGGGATGCGCGTCAGCACCGACGGCGGATCGCGGAAGTCACGGGCCGCGAGCCGGAAGGACCGACGATCCTGCGTGATCACGGTGGGCTTGCCGTCGCGGGAACTCACGATCACCGCGAGACCGCCTCGTTTGCCGTCGGGCACGGAGATGACCTCGCCAGGCTTCAGCCCGCCCACCGCGGAGCGCACGGAGTCCGCACGCGCCTTCTCGTGGCTCGCTCGATCGTCGTCCCGCAGGCGCCGGGCCCTGGAACGGAGCGCCCAGTACTCGTCGAAGTCGCCGAGGTGGCATCGCATGTTCGCGCGGTAACCATCGATCGCCTCCCGGTCACGACGGCGTTCCCGCTCGAGCCCGACGACCTTGCGGTCGGCCAGGAACTGTCCGAACGAGCTGTTCAGCAGCTGATGCGCCTGCTCCTCGGTGTAGTTGCGCGCGAGGTTCACCGCCATGTTGTAGGAAGGACGGAACGACGAGACCAGGTCGTAGGTGCGGCGCTGCGCCAGCGACGCTACCCGCTCGAACTCGACCTGCTTCTGGTACAGCACGACGGCGTGGCCGACCTCGTCGATGCCCCGCCGCCCCGCCCGTCCCGTGAGCTGCGTGTACTCGCCCGGGGTGAGCAGCTCGTGCCGCTCTCCCTGGAACTTCCAGAGATCCTCGATCACCACCGTCTTGGCCGGCATGTTGATGCCGAGCGACAGCGTCTCGGTGGCGAACACCACTTTCACGAGACCCGCTTCGAACAGCTCTTCGACGGTCTCCTTGAACACCGGGAGCATGCCGGCATGGTGCGCGGCGACGCCGGCGGTGAGGCCGTCGAGGAAGTCGTAGAACCCCAGGGTGACGAGATCGTCCTCGTCGACCCAAGCGGCCCGGGTCTCGGCCCGCTCGCGGATGTGCTCGGCCTCGGCGCGGCTCGTGAGTGAGATGCCGGCCTCACGCAGCCACCGCACGCTGCGGTCGCATCCTGCCCGGCTGAACACGAAGTAGATCGCCGGCAGCATGCCGTGCTCCTCGAGCACGTCGACCACCTCGGACCGCCTGGGCACGTACACCCGCCGGTGGCCCTCGCGTGGACGGGAGATGCGCTGGTGCTGTGGGTACCCGCTGCTGCGGCGGTTATAGGTCCTCGTGCGCAGCTCGTTCTGGTCGAGCGACACGACGTACGGATTCGGGATGGCTACGCCGTCCTGCTCCACGTGCATCGGGTGCAGGCGATGACCCACGAGGTAATGATGCTCCAGCGGAACCGGCCGGCGTTCCTCGATGACCACCCGGGTCTCACCACGCAGGGTGCCGACCCACTCGCCGAACTCCTCCGCGTTCGAGATCGTGGCCGACAGACAGATGACGCTCACGCTGAGGGGCAGGTGGATCAACACCTCTTCCCAGACCGCGCCGCGGTAGGGGTCCTGCAGGTAGTGCACCTCGTCCATCACGACGCTCACGAGGCCGTGCAGCGTCTCCGAGCGTTCGTAGAGCATGTTGCGCAGCACCTCGGTCGTCATGACCACGACGGGCGCCTCGGAGTTGATCGCGTTGTCACCGGTGAGCAGTCCGACCGTCTCGGCCCCGTGGCGGGCGACGAGGTCGCCGAACTTCTGGTTCGACAGGGCCTTGAGCGGCGTCGTGTAGAAGGTCTTGCCGCCCATCGCCAGCGAGCGCTCGATCGCGTACTCGGCGACCACGGTCTTGCCGCTCCCGGTGGGCGCGGCGACGAGCACCGACAGGCCGGCGTCGACCGCTTCGGCGGCCTGCAGCTGGAACTCATCCAGCTCGAACGGGAACCGGGCGGCGAACGCCGCGGGGGTGGTCATGGCCCCAGTCTCTCAGCCGCGTCCGGAACGCCTCAGGAAGGCTCTCAGGGCCCGCGAGAAGCCGTCCGGGCTCTCCAGGTTCGACAGATGGCCCGCACCCTCGAGGGTGACGCGGTCGGCGCCGCCGATGCGGTCGGCCATCGACAGGCTGACATCGGGCGTGATGAGGGTGTCGCCGTCGGAGGTGAGCACCAGGGCGGGAACGTCGATCGTCGCGAGATCGTCGGTGGAATCGGGTCGCTCCGCCATGCCCTCGGCCGCAGCCGCGATCGACTCGGCCGGCTGCGCGGCGATCGTCTCCTTCACGCGCCGCCACAGGTCGGCGGGGGCCCGTTCGCCGAGCAGGGGCGGCGGGTCGGCCACGAGGAACCCGTTGCCCTCGGTCCGAAGGCGCGCTGCGAGCGAGCGTCTCCCCTCGGCCGCCTCCGGCGTGTCGGCGCCCGCCCGGGTGTTGGCGAGCACGAGCCCTGCGATCCGGCCACGCGCGGAGCGCCACAGCTCGAAGGCCACGTACCCTCCCATCGAGAGGCCACAGACGACGGCACGATCGACGCCGGCCTCGTCGAGCGCCCGCTCGCAGTGCGCAGCGGCGGCGCGCATCGTCATCACGTCCCCACCCCCCTCCGCGCCGCCGAACCCGGGGAGCGAGGGCGCCACGACCGTCCATCCGCCGGCTCGCAGGTCGTCGATCTGCCGTTGCCACATGCTCGCGTCCATCGGGAACGCGTGGATCAACAGCACGCCGTCGGCGGTCTCGGCCGTCGTCATCGGAGTCCCTTCGCGTCGGGTCCGGTCACCACGCGGAGCGCAGCGGGCATCACGTCGAACGATGCGGGGAGCGCCCCTGCGCGCTCGCCGTCGGCGTGGACCTGCAGGGTGCGGTCCGCCTCGACCGTGATGCTCCTCGCGCGCATCATGCGCACCTTCGGATGCGTGGTGTGCCTGCCCATGAACACCTTCGGGAAGGCGCGCAAGAACGCCGTCTTCGACAGCGCTTCCACGATGCACAGGTCGAGCATGCCGTCGACGAGCGACGCGTCGGGGAGCACCTTCATGCCGCCCCCGTACGATCGTCCGTTGCCGATCACCACGAGCATCGCGTCGGTCTCGACGTTCGTGCCGTCGACGTCCAGGGCGTAGCGGGCCGGGGTGAACCGCGAGAGCGTCTTCACGAGCGCGGCCACGTACGTGCCGGTGCCGCCGAGGTTCACGGTCATCGCGTTCGCAGCCTCGTTGACCTCGGAATCGAACCCCGCGCCTGCGACGTTCACGAAGGAGCGCTCGCCCTCGCTCGTGCGCACACGAGCGACGTCGATCGACACGACCGTCGGATCGGTGAGCAGCCGTATGGCGGATCGGAACGGCCGGGCGCCGATCGAGGCCGCGAAGTCGTCACCGGTGCCCGCCGGCAGCACCGCGAGTGCGGCGCCGGTGCCGAGCAGCCCGTTCACCGCACACGACACCGTGCCGTCGCCACCGATCACCGCGACGATCTCCGCGCCGTGCTCGGCCGCCTCCCGGCAGCTGGACTCCATCTCCTCCGGGCTCGCGGCAACCTGCATCTCGTGGTCGACGCCGAGCTCGCGCAGGCGCGTCGTCGCGGCGCCGATCAGCTTCCCGGCCTTGCCCCTGCCGGCGACGGGATTCGCGATCACGACGACCGGGGCTCGGTCCCTCGCCGCCCGTTCGTCGCTCATCCTCCACCGAGGTCGGGCACGGTGCCGACCGTCGGGGCTTCGGGGATGCCTCCGGCTTCCAGCGCCTGCAGGTACCGGGACCATCCGGCGATGAGGTTCCCGCTCGCGGAGTCGCGCAGGTCGGCCGCCACGTCTGCGAGGCGGTCTCGTTCGGGCCCTGACGCCGCCACCGCCGAGATCGCGACCCGGGCGGCCTGCCGGTAGAGGTCGAGCGCGCTTCCCAAGGTGATCGCGGAGCCGGTGAACGAGGCCGACCCGACGGGATCGAAGCCCTGGTCGCGGATCGTCGCCGAGACATCGAACGCCTCGAGCGCATCCTGGGCCTCGGCCGCGTCGGCTGCGGCCGCGCGGAACGTCTGCTCGGCGTCATCGGGAGGCTTCCCCTTCGCGAGCGCATCGAGGGCAGCGTTCATCTCGACGAAGATGGTGGGAGGGCGCCCCGGGTCGACCACGCCGAGTCCGCTGAACGCGTCCCGCACCGCTCCTTGATACGCGAGCGCGGCCACCCGGCGGGTCGAAGCCGCGCTCGTGGCCTCGGCGGACTCGTCGCTCGCGCGCATCGCGTTCGTCACCGTGACGAGCAGCACCATGGCCGTGACGCCGAGCAGCACGCCGGCGGTCAGGGCGATCCATGGCCGTCGGTGCAGGGGCGTCGGCGGCGCGACGGGCTCGTGACGAGGGGGCCGCGGAGCCGATCGCTGCTTGGCCCTGCTCTTGTTCTTGCCTTTGATCGCCACGGAGAACCCCTATCGCTTCAGGATGCGGCCGATGATGATGGAGGTCTCGTAGAACAGGTACATCGGGATCATCATCGCGAACATCGTGTACGGATCTCCGCTCGGCGTGATCACCGCGGAGAAGATCGCGATGCCGAGGATCGTCCAGCGCCGCCACGACGCGAGCCGCTGCCAGGTCAACACGCCGATCGCCTCGAGGAAGACCAGGACCACCGGGAACAGGAACGACACTCCGAACGCCAGGGTCACGAGGGTCACGAACCCGAGGTAGCGGTCGAAGGTGATCAACGGAACGACCGACTCGCCGCCGAAGCCGAGCAGGAACTCCAGGGCCCGCGGCAACGTCCAGATCGAGAACGCGGCGCCGCCGATGAACAGCAGGGTCGCGGTCGTGATGAA
>DASVGA010000124.1:0-3047 GCA_036379795.1 Actinomycetota bacterium
GGGAACGAGAACCCCACCGTCTCGACCAGGGCACCGGGAGGGCGGCCCCGATGGAAGTAGACCTTGAACCAGCTGAGCAGGACCTCCGACGCCACCCAGGTCAGCACGAACGCCGATAGGGCCACGAAGCGGCGTCGCACGAGCAGCCAGGCCGATGCCACGATCCGTACCGGGATCGTCACGATGCCGGCGCCGATGAAGTTCAGCACCTTGAAGCTGACGGTCAGGGCCCCGGCTCGGATCTCGGCAGCCCAGCGGGCGACCGCGGCGTCGACGTCGCCGACCAGCGCGAGCGTGGTCGCCGGCGCCTGCTGCTCGGGGTGACGCCCGACCGCGACGAGCAGGAACACGAGGACCGCGAGGAGCCCGATGGCAACGCCGAGGGCACGCCGATGATGGGTGAGGATCGCGGGGACCGCGCTCATCCCACGCATCCCGGCGCGCCGGCCCCGCAGACGCTGACGTCGAGCTCCCGCTGCACCGCCGAGACGACGCTCGTTCGAGCCACCGACGACATGGCCCGGTCGGCCTCGAGCACCAGGGCCGGCTCGGCGTTCTGCGCGAACCGGTAGCGATACACGATGCAGCCGCCCTCGAACGTGAGTGACCGCGTGCCCGAGTACGGCGCCAGGCTGGTCGGCTCCTGGAAGACGCGCATGCCGACCTCGTCGGGGCCCGGCGGCACCTCCACTCCCGCCGAGGTGTCGCAGCTCTCCGTGAGCTCCACCTCGAGGGCGTGGACCCCG
The DNA here is from genome assembly GCA_036379795.1 of Actinomycetota bacterium. Lineage (GTDB taxonomy): Bacteria > Actinomycetota > UBA4738 > UBA4738 > HRBIN12 > JAOUEA01. The sequence goes on from DASVGA010000124.1 coordinate 747, forward strand.
GCCCGATCGTGGTCGAGCCACAGGGTGGTACCGGCGTCGTTCACGACGATGTCGCCGAACATCCAGCCGATCGGCAGCTCGGCGACGCACGGCAGCCGGGTGGCCGATGGAACCGACTGCGCCTCGAGCACCATGATCGCCTCATCGGGCTTCGAACAGATGGGTTCGCCACCGAAGCTGGCAGCGCACGAAGCGCCCGAGAGCACGAGACCGAGCGCGAACCCGACGGTGCTCAGCGAACGGCGTGTCACGCGAAGACCGTCCAGTTCGACGCGACGAGACTGAAGGCGATCAGTCCCACCAGCACGATCGCGACCGTGAGCCCCACGCGCCGGATGCTCCAGCGCTGGATCTTGAGCGGCGCGCGATGGGGCGCGAGGCGCTGGAACTCGGCCATCAGGTCGCGACCGTCGGCCTTCATCATGGATCGGAGCTGGGTCGGGCTCGCGATGCCTCTCGTGGCCGCGAAGGCCTCCGCGATCTCGTCGGGCGTGAAGTACCGGAGGGCGCGCTCGTAGACGCGCTGCGCGTCGGTGCGAAGACCGAGCACGAGCATCATGTTGGCGAGGTCGACAGCCTGCCGCCAGGGTGAGGGCCGCACCTGCACGAAGAAGACGTCGATCAGCTTGAGCCGTCCGTCCCTGACCATGAGGTTGGCGGGTTTCACGTCGCGATGCGCGAGCCCCTCGTCCCACATCTCCCGGATGAGTGCCAGCCCCTGATCGATCACACCGTCGTCGATCTCCGCGTCGCCGATCTCGATCGCACCGTCGAAGAACTCCATCACGATCATGTATTCACGCTCGGGCGTGATCTCGAGCACGCCGTACGGTCTCGGCACCGGCAGCCCGAAGTCCTCCATCAGGCGCAGTGTGTAGTCCTCGTACTCCACGAATCGCCGCACCGTCTGGAAGGGGCTCTCGTCCTCGAGCTTGCCGTACAGCACGGTGCGGCCGAGCTTGTACCAGCGGTCGGCCCGCACGTGACTCTTGGCGTAGAGCTTGGCGAACAGCAGGTGCTCGGTGCCCGTTCCCTCCTCGCTCACCCGCAGGCGCAGGGGGGTCGATCCCCCGGAGCCCGCGAGCCCCACCGGCTTGACCTCGAGCACGCGATAGCCGAGTTGGTCCTGCACGGCCTGTGCGATCGCCTCCCCACGCCTGCCACCCACGTCGAGGTGGGCCGACTTCCCCCCGCCGTAGGTGACGGGGAAGATGTCGTTGGGCGTGAACCACCTGAAGGCGGTCAGGCCGACCGCGACGCCGAGCACCGCGCCGAACAGGGCGTCGGTGACGTGGTCCGAGCCGAGGGAGACCCGTGCCACGCCGGCGACCACGAGGACCGCAGCGGCGATCCACTTCGACGTGTCTCGCGCCCTGCCGTGGGGGATCAGCGAGTAGGAGAGCCCGATCAGGGTGACGGCCAGGCCTGACATCGGGATCGAGGGCAGGGAGTACCCCTGCCATGGCCCGACGATCCATGCGTCGTATGGACGAGGCCGCCCGAGGAACTGTGCGAGCAGGTAGCTCAGCGCGCCTTCGACGAAGCACGCGCCGATGAACACGAGTAGGTGTCGCCAGCGCTTCGCGACGATCAAGGCCGCGATCGTCGCCCACCTCAGCATCCTGATCACCCACCGTGAGGTGAGGAGCGCCACGATCGTCATCACGTCGACGACGGGTTGGCTCCGCCACGACGCGAACCACCGCAGGATGCCGGCCTCTGTCCGCTCGAAGAAGAACTGCAGCGGGTGGTACAGCACGATGCCGATCACCGTGATGACCAGGTACACGGCCATGAAGAGCCAGAACCTGCCGGTGCGGCCGAGCTGACGCGGCAGGGGCGGCGCCTCTCCCGACGGGCGGCGTCGGACGTTCGGACCGAGCACACGCCGTCGGCGCGCGGATGTGCTGTGGGCTGGCTGGTCGAGAGCGTCCACGCCGCGTCCGTTCCTCCGTGTCGGGGCGATGCTACTCGGAGGCGAGCGTGCCGGTCGCGTGCTCGTCGAGCCACCGGGCGGCGGCGGCGTCGGGGGGCGAACCACCGGCCACGAGCGCGTTCAGCCGGCGCAGATCGCCGGTCGTGAGCTGCAACGACACCCGATCGAGCGCATCGGCCATCGCGGGGCCGAAGCGCTCGATGGCGTCACGACGCACGAGGGGGATGATGCTCTCGGCAGGCTGCAGCTGCCGATCGTCCCTCAGCAGCACCAGGCCCTGGCGCTCGATGCTTCCGTCGGAGGTGAACAGCAGCCCGACATCCACCGTTCCGCCGCTCACCGCGGCCGCCGTGATCGGTCCACCC
>DASVGA010000125.1:0-2192 GCA_036379795.1 Actinomycetota bacterium
ATCAAGGCGCTCGGAGGCTACCGAGGCAAACGGTGGCTCGACATCAGCGTCGGACGCGCGCCGTCGGGAGCTCCGAGCATCGTGCTCGACGGGTACGCCAAGATCAGAGCCGACGGGCTCGGCGTGACCCAAGTGCTGGTCACGTTCACCCACGAGCGGACGAACGCCGTTGCCTTCGCGGTGGCCGTGCGAGCATGACCACCGGGACCGAGCCGGTCGCAGGTCACGTGTGAAGCCGGTCCTCACCCCGCTCGAGGCCTCCGAGCTCGATCGTGAGACCCAGGCGCGAGGCGTGCCGGATTCGCAGCTCATGGAGCGAGCCGGTCGCGCCGTGGCCGATGCAGCGACCGAGCTCGCCGGCGGCGTCTATGGGCGGCGAGCGGTAGTCGTGTGCGGCACCGGCAACAACGGCGGTGACGGGTTCGTGGCGGCGAGGCTCCTCTCGCGCGCCGGCATGCGGGTCGACGTCTTCTGTACCGATCCGGCCGGCATCGGCGGCAGCGCCTCCAAGCTCAACGCCGACCGTCTGGCGGAGCAGGCGCTCGATGTCCGCATGGCGACATCGCTCGGCCGCTCCCTGGCTCGGGCCGACGTCGTCGTCGACGCGATCTTCGGTACCGGGTTCCACGGTGCCGCCGAGGACCGGTGGGCCGAGTCGATCGTGGAGCTGAACGCCGCGCAGGCGCCCATCGTGGCCGTGGACATCCCATCGGGTGTGGACGGCGCGACGGGAGCCGTGCCGGGCGAGGGTGTGCGGGCGACCATCACGGTCACGTTCGGGGCCGCCAAGCTCGGAATCGTGCTCCTGCCGGGGGCGGAACACGCCGGCACGATCCGTGTCGTCGATATCGGCCTGCTGGAACCTGCCCCGGCCATGGGCTTGACCGAGCCTCACGACGTCGCAGCGTCACTTCCGGTCCGTGGGGCGCAGGCGCACAAGCGCAGGTCGGGAACGCTGCTCGTCGTCGCCGGTTCGCGATCGATGACCGGCGCTCCGGTGTTGATCGCGCGAGCAGCCGGGCGGATCGGAGCCGGGCTCGTGACCGTGGCGACCCCCCGCGACGCAGCCTCGGTCGTGGGAGTGGGCACGATCGAGGCAGTGTTCCTGCCGCTCGAGCAGACGGACCGTGGCACGGTCTCGTGGGAGGCCATCGATGACCTGCTCGAGGCGAGCGACAACGCCGACGCCGTCGCCATCGGCCCCGGGATGTCGCGGCACGTGGAGACCGCCGAGCTGATCCGGGCGTTGGTGGGCCGGATCTCCACCCCGGTCGTGCTCGACGCCGACGGGCTGAACGCCTATGAGGGCCGCGCGGGCGAACTCCGAGAGCGAGCTGGCCCGACCGTGATCACGCCGCACGACGGTGAGTTCGCACGTCTGATGGGAGTCCCGGTCGACGAGGCGGGGGCCGACCGGGTCGCGGCGGCCCGCGCGCTCGGGTCGGCGAGCGGGGCCATCACGTTGCTCAAGGGACCGAGGACCGTCATCGCGCCTCGTGACGGCTCCGCCAGGATCAACACCACCGGAAGCGCCGCCCTCGCCACGGCAGGCACTGGCGACGTGCTCACCGGCGTCATCGGCGGCCTGCTGGCGCGCGGTGTCGACCCACTCGAGGCCGCCATCGCGGGTGCGTTCGTGCACGGGGTCGCAGGCCGGATGGCCGGCGCCGCCTGGGGCGACGGTGCGCTCGCGAGCGACGTGGTCGATCAGCTCCCCGCAGCGATCAGGTCGGTGACGCAGGCGGAGCATCTGCCGTGAGGGATGCCGCCGGTTCGAGCCGCCTGCGCCCCACGTGGGTCGACGTCGACCTCGATGCCGTGGCGCACAACGTCGGGCTGCTGTCGTCGTTCGACAGCGAGCTGATGGCTGTCGTCAAGGCCGACGCGTACGGACACGGCAGCGTGGCCGTCGCCAGGACCGCGCTCGAGGCCGGCGCGACCTGGCTCGGCGTGGCCTTGGTCGAGGAAGGCCTCGCGCTACGGGCCGCCGCCGTCCAGGCGCCGGTGCTCGTGCTCTCGGAATGTCCCGCAGGCGCCGAGATCCTCGCGGTCTCGGAGGGGCTCACGGTCACGGTGTGCTCGGAGCCCGGCCTCGACCGGCTCGCCGAAGTGGCACGGACCATGGGGTCTGCCATCAAGGTGCACGTGAAGGTCGACACGGGTATGCACCGCGTAGGCGTCTGGCCTCCGGA
>DASVGA010000126.1:0-4698 GCA_036379795.1 Actinomycetota bacterium
GCCGCCACGACGGTCAACTCAGCGAGGGAACCGACGGCGTCACGGGGGTCGGGACCCAGCACGCCCCACCAGGTCACGGCCTCACGGTAGTTCGCGTCCGGATTGACGCCGCGCGGGATCGGTGGAAGCGGGGTTCCCCACGGATTGTCGCGGCTCCACAGCGTCGAGGTGGCTCCGACGATCGCGACGCCGGCGCCCACCAACGCCCAGAGGGCCGGGGTGCCACGCACCCCCGTTGCGACCGCGATCGGCCTGCGTCGGTGCCAGGAGCGAGCGTCACCGATCCCACCCACGATCGCGAGCACCAGGCCGGCGAGCATGAGCCACGATCCACCCGCAGGGACCTCGATGGTGGTCAGATCCGAGTACAGCAAGATCCACGCGATCACCTGCAACAGCCACATCAGCGCCGTCACGGCGACGGCAGGTCCGAACCACATGCGCCTGGCCGAGCTGGATCGCGAGAGGACCGCGACGGCCACCAGCACGATCGCGGGGGCGACCGACACCATGAACGGCACGTGCACCGGGGTGGGACCCCGCTGCTCGCCGATCACGCCCCACCACGTGTGCACACCCCACCCACGGAGGCTCGCACCGACCAGCGTGAGTCCGATGCCGACGAGCGAGGCGAGCCGCCACGCGCGCGTGGCGTTCAGCTAGATCACGCCTTGGGCCAGCATCGCGTCGGCGACCTTGCGGAAGCCCGCGATGTTCGCGCCGTGCACGTAGTTGCCGGGCTCCCCGTACTCCTCAGCGGTGTCACGGCACTGTTCGTGGATGCGACGCATGATCTCGCGGAGCCGCTCGTCGACACCCTCGCGGGTCCATGACAGCCGCATCGCGTTCTGCGACATCTCGAGCCCGCTCACCGCGACGCCCCCGGCGTTCGCGGCTTTGCCCGGCCCGTAGAGCACGCCCGCCGTGACGAACTGGTCGATGCCCTCGGGCACCGTCGGCATGTTCGCGCCTTCGCTCACCACGAACACCCCATTGGAGATCAGGTTCGCGGCGTCCTTGCCGTTGATCTCGTTCTGCGTCGCGCTGGGGAAGGCGCAGTCGGCCGGCACCTCCCACAGCGGGTTCCGGTCGTCGCTCGGGTCCGCCGGCGTGAAGCTCGCCCGTGGGAACCGTTGCGCGTAGGCCATGATGCGGCCCCGCTGCGTGTTCTTGAGGTCCATGACCCACGCCAGCTTCTCCTCGTCGATGCCGTCGGGGTCGTGCACGAACCCGCCCGAATCCGACAGGGTCACCGGCTTCGCGCCGAGGTGCAGCAGCTTCTCCACGGTGTACTGCGCGACGTTGCCCGAGCCGCTCACGAGACAGGTCTTGCCTTCGAGGGAGTCCTCACGGGTCGCGAGCATCTCCTGGGCGAAGTAGACGGCGCCGTAACCGGTCGCTTCCGGTCGGATCAACGATCCTCCGTACTCGAGCCCCTTGCCGGTGATCGCCCCGGTGAACTCGTTCGTGATGCGCTTGTACTGCCCGAACAGATAGCCGATCTCGCGCCCACCGACGCCGATGTCACCCGCCGGCACATCGGTGTGCGAACCGATGTGGCGGTGCATCTCGGTCATGAACGCCTGGCAGAACCGCATCACTTCGTGCTCGCTCTTGCCCTTGGGGTCGAAGTCGGCCCCTCCCTTGCCGGCGCCGAGGGGAAGCGTCGTGAGTGCGTTCTTGAAGACCTGCTCGAACGCGAGGAACTTCAGCATGCCGAGGTAGACGGTCGGGTGGAAACGCAACCCGCCCTTGTACGGACCGATCGCGCTCGACATCTCGACGCGATGGCCGCGGTTCACCCGCACCTCACCGCGATCGTCGACCCACGAGACCCGGAACGAGATCACCCGCTCGGGCTCGACCAACCGCTCGAGCACCTTGGCCTCGCGGTACTCGGGGTGGCGGTCGAGGCAGAGCTCGAGCGAACCCGCCGCCTCGCGCACCGCTTGCAGGAACTCCGGCTCGTTCGCGTTCTTGGCCGTGACCTCGGCCATCAGCCGCCGTACGTACTCACCCACGAGGTATGCGCCCCCAGTCGGCTTGCATCGGATGGGTCGGGTGGCCATCCTGACACGCACGCCCCGAGACCGGAACCCCCCAACGTCGGTCGAGCGACTGCCCCGCAGGCCATCACGTCTGGGTGAGCGCCTCCCGCAGAGCGTCGACGAGCGGCACCGGCTCGATGTCGGGGAAGCGACGCCGCGCCTCGTCACCACGGACCACGGTCGGGGTCGCCATGCTTTGCACGAGCGGCTTGGCGAGCGCGGTCGACACCGAGGTCACGAGCCCGAGCCAATGTGAGGAGAGCCGGAGCGAGAGCAGTGGCACGCCGACGATCGTGGGTGCGCGGCCCCGCTCGGCCGCCACCGTCTCGATCATGCTCCGATAGGTGGTGACGTCGGGACCGCCGATCTCGACGATCGTATGAGCATCCTCGAGCGGGGTGTCGAGCCCGGCAACGAGGTATCGCATCACGTCGTCGATGGCGATCGGCTGCGTGGGCGTGTCGACCCAGCGCGGCACCACCATCGCCGGTAGGCGCTCGACGAGATCGGAGAGCATCCTGAACGATGCGCTGTCGGCGCCGATCACCATCGAGGCGCGGAACTCGAGCAGCGGTGGCCCGGTCTCTGCAAGGATGCGCCCGGTCTCATGGCGGCTCTCCAGGTGCTCGGAGAGGTCATCGCTCTCGTCGCCCAATCCGCCGAGGTAGATGACCCGCTCGAGCCCGGCGTCGTTGGCGGCCTCGCCGAACAGGGCGGCGGCCTCAGCGTCGCGCTCCTCGAACCGGCCCTGCGACGCCGACTCCATGGAGTGCACCAGGTAGTAGGCGGCGCGCACGCCGTCGAGCGCGGGTCCGATCGTGGCCGGACGCAGCACGTCGAGCTCGGTCGCCTCGAGGTCGGGCCAGCGCTCGCGAAGGTCGCTCGGACTACGCGACGCGATGCGCGGCTTCTCGCCCTCGGCGACGAGACGCTCGACGAGACGCGCGCCGACCGCGCCGGTGGCACCGGTCACGAGGATGGTCATGGTCCGACGGTATCCAGGTGCGCTCCGCGCGAACCGGACGAACCCATGCGCATGCCCTCCATCGCTACGGCGCGCTGACGCCGGGCACGTGTTTGGCGAGGAAGGCCATGATGGTCCGCATCTGACCGACTTCCTCATCGATGTCGTAGGAACCGTGGCCCGTGCCGAAGAGCACGAGCTCGTGCGGATGATCGCGCTCGCGCAACGCGTCGACGTAGACCATCGCCTGGCGCAGGGGGCAGCGTGTGTCGTTCTCCCCGATCAGGAAGATCACCGGCGCCGTGACCTGGTCGGCGAAGTTGATCGGGCTGCGGTCGGCCATGAGCTCGGGCACCTGGTCGGGCGTGCCACCGAGCAAGGCTCGGTCGTAGGCCTGCAGCTCGGGCGAGAGGTCTTGGTACCCGAGCGCGTAGTCGCCGACGGGCACGCCCGCCACCCCCGCGAGCCACAGGTCGGGGTGCTTGCCGAGCTCCATCAGCGTGATGTATCCGCCCCACGACCATCCGCCGACGACTGCGCGGGCAGCATCGGCGATGCCTCGCGCAGCGAGGTCGGCGAGCCCGGCGTTCACGTCGACGAGCTCGGGGCCCCCGATGTCGCCGATCAACCGGTCGCGCCACTCGCGGCCGTAGCCGGTCGATCCGCGGTAGTTCACCATGCCGACCGCGAACCCCATGTCGACGTAGGCGAGCACCTGGGGATCCCACGCATCGGTGTCCTGGCCGGTCGGACCGCCGTGCACGAACATCATCACCGGGAACGGACCGTCGCCCTCGGGCGTCACGTAGAAGCCGTGCACGCGGTCGCCCTCGCCGTTGTCGAAGTGCCAGGAGTGGAAGGGTCGGCCGGCCGGCGCGCGATCACCGTGTGCGCGCACCACGTCGGCGCCGGCTGCATCGAGCGTGACGGGCGGGCGCTCGCCGCTCTCGAGCCGGAACCACACATCGCCGTCGGGCCGGACCCGGGCGGTGCCAATCGAGCCCGCATCGTGTTCGATCGGCGCGAGCGTGGCCGTCTCGAGGTCGTACCGGTACAGACGGTCGCGGCCTTCGTCGTTGTGCGAGATGAGCAGCGCCGAGGCGTCGGGCCACCACGCGGCGGCCTCGACCGGCCCCGTGAGCCCGAGCTCGAGGTCGGTCCACGCGCCGGTCGCCACGTTCCAGATCGCGGGCCACTCGTCGCCCGCGCGCTCGTGGATCACTACGAGCCGTTGATCGCCCTCCACCGGCGACCAGCAGGCGGCATACAGCGCCATGCCCTCATCGACCTGCTCGGCGATCACCGACCCCGTGCGGGGGTCGACGACCCGCAGCGCGGGGTGCATCGCATCGCCGTGCTCCGCATGTTCCAGGGCGAGCATCGCTCCGTCGGCGGAGAGGCCGCCGAGATCGTCGCGCCCGTGCTCGGCGCCGCCGATCGAGATCGCCTCGGTGCTGCGCCAGATCTCCTTGGCCGGATCGCCGTTGGCCGAGACGTAGACCGCGAAGCCGTCGGCGTCGCTGATGCCCGCGGCCACGACGCCGGGAGCTTGCGCGAGGCCCTGGTTCCACCCCTGCGCGACGCCGGCGAGGAAGGGCTCGTGTTGTCCGCCCGTGAAGGGCTCCGCGTACCACTGTCCCGCCTCGCTGCCCGTCTCGTCCTGCCAGAAGAGCACGCGCTCCCCGT
>DASVGA010000127.1:0-9105 GCA_036379795.1 Actinomycetota bacterium
GCGGGGAGCGAGCGGCTCGTCGAGCACCGGCACGCGCGATCCGGGGCGAGCCCACGGCACCATGTCGGCTTCCTGGAAGTTGCGCACACCCGCACAGACGACGTGGTGCCCGGCGCCGTCGTCGACCGTGACCACGGTCAGCTTCTGGGAGTTCGGATGATCTTCCACCTTGACGACCCTCGCGACGACGACACCCTGCACGCCGCTCCACGGGCGCTGGACGTCCTCGACCTTCACCCCCTGCAACGTGAGCCGCTCGGCGAGATCGCCGGCCGAGTGCTCGGTGGGACAGAGCTCGCGCAGCCACGACCAGACGACCCTCACGCGACCCCCTGGAACTGTTCGAGGAGCCGCACGTCGCCGTCGACGAGCATGCGGATGTCGGGGATCTCGTAGCGCAGGAGCGCGACGCGCTCGATGCCGAGACCGAACGCGAAACCCGTATAGCGCTCGGGGTCGTAGCCGCAGTTCTCGAGCACCGCCGGGTGCACCATGCCAGCGCCCAGCAGCTCGATCCAGCCGTTGCCGCAGACGCGGCATCCGACGCCCTCACACCGGAAGCACGAGACGCCGACCTCGCAGCCCGGCTCCACGAACGGGAAGTAAGCGGGGCCGAGCCGCACGCGCCGGCGCTCGCCGAACATGGCCTTCGCGAAGACCTCCAAGGTGCCCTTGAGGTCGGCGAACGTGATCCCCTCGTCGACGGCCAGTCCTTCGATCTGATGGAAGACCGGCAGGTGCGTCGGATCCGACGTCTCGCGTCGGTAGACGCGCCCGGGCGCCACCACGAAGACCGGCGGCGGCTGGGCCTGCATCGTGCGGATCTGCACCGCCGAGGTCTCGGTCCGCAGGAGCAGCTCCGGGTGCCCTGGCACGTTCACGTACAAGGAATCCTTCATCGTGCGCGCGGGGTGGTCGGGCGCGATGTTCAGCGCTTGGAAGTTGTGCCAGTCGTCTTCCACCTCGGGTCCTTCGGCCACCCGGAACCCGAGGCTCGTGAACACCCCGACCGCCTCGCGCTCTACGAGGGTGAGCGGATGGTAGGAGCCGGTCCGAGGCGCCCGTCCGGGAAGCGTGATGTCGAGGCGATCGGATCCGAGCAGAGCGTTCTCAGCGTCACGTTCGAGGGTCGCTCGCCGATCGGCGAGGGCAGCCTGCAACGCCTCGCGGGCTGCATTGGCGGCCTGGCCGACGCGCTTGCGGTCTTCGGGTGCGAGCGAGCCGAGCGACTTCTGGATCCGGCTGAACCGCGACTTCCTGCCCATGTTCTCGGTCTGTGCCGCGTCGAGCTCCTCCATGGTCGAGGCCGCCTGGAACGACGCCAGGCCGCGGTCGCGCTCCTCGCCGAGGGAGTCGAGCATCGCGTCGGGGTCCATGAGGGACCCGAGTCTACCGGCCGCGTTCGGCGCGCCCGTGAGCTTCCCGGCTCACGCGTGCACGGGGTTCGGGTCCGGCGGCAGCTCCAGATGGAAGGTGAGGGTCCCCCCGTCGACCGACCCCCAGCACCGGCCGCCCTGAGCGGCCGCGACGCCCCTTGCGGCGAACAGCCCGATCTTGCTGCCGGCGCCCTCGCCGGGCTTCCTCGGGGTGAACAGCGCCTCGACGTCGTCGGGCGTGAGGCCGCTCGCCGGTCTCGACGCCCGGAGGCGAAGGGTGCCGTCACCGGCTTCGGCGGCGACCGTGATCGAGCCCTCGGTGCCCCACCACACGAGGGATTCGCAGAACGCCAGGACCGCCGTCTTCAGCCGCAGGGGATCGGCGAACACGGTGACGTCGCCACCCACCCATTCCACCGGTGGATGGTCGGGGTCGCGCCGTTGCGACTGGGCGAGGCCGGCGACCAGGGCTCCCACATCCACCTGCTCCCTGAAGATCTCGAGGGTGCCGGCGAGCACGCGGGCTGCGTCCACGAGCTGACGCAGCACCGTGTCCATGCGATCGGCGTCGTGCACGATGCCTTGGAGCATCAGGGCGCGCTGCTCTTCGGTCATGGAGTCCCAGCGACGCTCGAGCGCGTACCCGAATCCCTTCATCGCCGTGAGGGGCGACCGGATGTCGTGAGCCGCGGCGCCGATGATGTTCTCGAGCGTCTCGGGAGACTGCGAGCGCCGACGCTTCCATTCGAACAGACAGACCGAGGAGGCGGCGGCGAGGTTCAGCGATTCGGCGCGCTCGGACTGGGGAACGCGCACGCGCGCATCGGCGGCGGCGAGCACCTCACCGGGAAGCCCGTGGGCCTCGTTTCCGAACACGAAGACCACGGGCCCCGAGAGGTCGGTGCGGTACAGGTCGGAATCGCCATCACCCGTCATCGCCAGCACGCGCCCTCCCGCGGCTCGCGCCCGTTCGATCGTCTCGAGGGTCTCGGCGCCCCGCACGACCGGCAGGTGGAAGATCGAGCCGGCGGAGGCACGGACCGTCTTCGGGTTGTAGACGTCGACCGACGTCTCCGAGAACACGACGGCCGCGGCGCCCGCGGCATCGGCGGAACGCAGCACGGTGCCGGCGTTGCCGGGGTCGCGCACCTCGTGCAGGAGGGCGAGGCACCCCCCGTGGGGATCCGGCGCGAACGCTGCATCGAGGGCCTCATCGAGCCCGACGTCGAGGAACCCGGCGACACCCACGAGCGCCTGGGGTGTCACGGTCGAGGTGAGGTGGCGAACGACGTCGGCGGCGACGTGGACCGTGACGACGCCCGACTGCCGTGCCTGCACGGCGAGCGGCTCGGCGTCGGTATCGGTGAACAGCATCTCGAGCCGTCCTGCCCGCAGAGCTTCCCGCACCACGTGGGCGCCTTCGAGCAGGAACCGACGATCGTGTTCGCGGAAGGCGCGCTTGCGCAACCGCGCCGCGGTCGCGACCCTCGGGTTGCGGGGAGACGTGAGCACGGATCCCCCCGCCGGACCTCAGGCCGCGGCGGAGGCCGCCTTCGCCTGCTCGACGAGCGACGCGAACGCCGCTGGATCGTTGACCGCGAGATCGGCCAGGATCTTGCGATCGAGCTCGATGCCCGCGACCTTCAACCCGTTCATGAATCGTGAATACGACATGCCGTGCGGGCGAACGGCGGCATTGATGCGTGCGATCCACAGGCGGCGGAACTGACCCTTGCGGTCCCGGCGGTCGCGATAGGCGTACATGCCGGAGTGCATGACCTGCTCTTTGGCGGCGCGGTAGCGCTTGCGCCGGGTTCCCGTGTAGCCCTTAGCCTGCTCCAGCACGGCGCGGCGCTTCTTGTGCGCATGAACGGCTCGCTTGACCCGTGCCATGGCTCAGGCCTTCCCCAGCAGTCGCTTGATCTTCGCCTTCTCGGCGGTGACCTCCGACATGCCCTCGACCCGACGACGCTGGCCCCCGCTCTTCTTCGTGAGCATGTGGTTGCCGGTCGCCTTCCGGTGGAGCACCTTGCCCTTGCGCGTCATGCGGAAGCGCTTGGTGGTCGCGCTGTGGCTCTTCATCTTCGGCATGCGATCCTATCCTTCGGTCTCTGGTACGGGCGCGGCTTCGGGTGGCTCGGTCGCGGTGGGGCCGGGCGCCCCGCTCGCGGATCGCGCCGCCTCGGCTTCGGCCTTGGCCGCCGCCCTGGCCTGGGCCTCCTGGTAGACCTTGTTCGGCGAGATCACCATGATCATGTTGCGCCCTTCCTGCTTGGGCATGGATTCCACGACGATCGCCTCGCCGAGATCGCCCACGAGCCGATCGAGGATCTTGCGGCCAAGCTGCGTGTGCGCCATCTCCCGGCCGCGGAACATGATCGTCACCTTGACCTTGTTGCCTCCCTTGAGGAACCGCTCGACGTGCCCCTTCTTCGTGGCGTAGTCGTGTGGGTCGATCTTCGGGCGGAACTTGATCTCCTTGAGACCGGTGCGGGACTGCTTCCGGCGAGCTTCCTTCTGGCGGAGATCGCGTTCGTACTTGAACTTGCCGTAGTCCATGATGCGGCACACCGGCGGTGCTGCCTGCGGCGCCACCTCGACGAGGTCGAGGTCGAGCTCCTGGGCTCGGCGCAGCGCCTCCCGGGTGTCGATCACCCCGACCTGCTCGCCGTCGGCCCCCACCAGGCGCACCTGGGGAGAGCGGATCCGGTCGTTGATTCGCGGATCGGTGGAGACCCCGCATCACCTCCTACAGACGAACATGCACCGGGAAGGCCCGGTGCAAGACGAACACACGTGCGTGCACTTCTGGGCGAGGAGTATAGGACCCAGGCGCTGGCGGTGTCGACGACGCGCGATCACCAGTCGGATTCGAGAGGGCGTCCGTACGCGTCTTCGAGCCGCTGCGTGTCGTCTTCGGTCGTATAGCCGTAGGCGATCTCGAGGATGCGCCCGCGGGTGTCGCCGTCGCACCGGATGCGATGGGTCTCCTCAGCGGGGATCATGAACTCCTCCCCCGGCTGGGCCGCGACGACCCGATTGCCGATCTCGATCGTGAGCCCGGGGTCGAGCACGACCCACATCTCGTCGCGCATGCGGTGGTAGTGCACGCTCGTCTCGTGCTCGGGCTCCACGGTGATGACCCGAACCGACGACGGCTGATTCAAGGAGTAGGTGGCAACCTTCCCCCAGGGCTTGTCGACCAGCATCTGCAGCACCTCCATCGCGACCGCGGCGCGGTCGCGCCGAGGTCGACTCACGGCCATCATCGCGCAGATGGCTGAGCCCCGGGAAGCTGCCCCATCAGCGACGCGGTCTGGAGCGCCGCCTCGGCGGCCTCCCAGCCCTTGTTGCCGTGTTCCCCCCCGGCCCGCGCCTCGGCCTGGGCGAGGGTGTCGGTCGCGAGCACCTCGAAGATCACTGGGATGCCGGTCTCGAGCGCGACGCGTGCGATACCGCGTGCCGACTCGCCCGCCACGAGCTCGAAATGGGCGGTGTCGCCTCGGATCACCGCGCCCAGGCAGATCACCGCGTCGTAGCGCCCCGAACGCGCCAGCCGCGCCGCCACGACAGGGATCTCGAAGGCCCCCGGCACCCACGCGAGGTCGATATCGTCCTCGGCCACACCGTGCCTGGCGAGCGCGGCTCCGGCTCCTTCGACCAGCTTGTCCGTGACGATCGAGTTGAATCGCGCCGCCACGACGGCGATCCGCCGGCCCGAACCGTCGAGGCCGCCGGCGTAGGTGGTCACGCGTGAGCCTCGGCGCCTTCGGGCTCGGCATCGGGAACGTCGAGCAGGTGCCCCATCTTGTCCTGCTTCGTTCGGAGGTAGCCGATGTTCTCAGCGGTGGGCGCGGTCACCAGGGGAAGGCGGTCCTCGATCGTGAGCCCGTATCCCTCGAGCCCGGCGCGCTTGTCGGGGTTGTTCGTGAGCAGCCGCATCGTGCTGACCCCGAGATCCACCAGGATCTGCGCGCCGATGCCGTACTCACGCTGGTCGACCGCGAACCCGAGCTCGAGGTTCGCCTCGACCGTGTCACGTCCCCGATCCTGCAGCTCGTAGGCCCGGAGCTTGTGCGTCAGCCCGATCGCCCGGCCCTCGTGCCCGCGCACGTAGAGCACGATGCCGCGGCCTTCCTGCGCGATCAGCTCCATGGCGCGCTCGAGCTGTTCCCCGCAATCGCACCGCCTCGACCCGAACACATCCCCGGTGAGGCATTCGGAGTGCACACGGGTCAGCACGCCGCGGCCCTCGCCGATCTCGCCCATCACGAGGGCGACGTGCGTTCGGCCGTCGACCAGACTCTCGTAGGCGTAGGAACGGAACTCTCCGTGGGGCGTCGGGATCGTGGCCTCGGCGACACGCTCGACGAGCACTTCCCGGTGGCGCCGGTACTCGATCAGATCGGCGATGGAGATGATCTTGAGCCCGTGCGTGCGCGCGAAGCGCACGAGATCGGGCAGGCGCGACATCGTGCCGTCGTCGTTGACCGTCTCGCACAGCACACCGGCCGGGTACAGGCCCGCGAGACGCGCGAGGTCCACGGATGCCTCCGTGTGGCCGGCCCGCTTGAGGACCCCGCCTTCCCGGTAGCGGAGCGGGAAGATATGGCCGGGGCGTGAGAGATCCTCCGGTCCGGTGGCGGGATCGACGATGGCGCGGATGGTGGCCGCCCGGTCGGCGGCAGAGATGCCGGTGCTCACTCCTCGCCTCGCGTCGATCGAGACGGTGAACGCCGTTCGCCTGAGATCGGTGTTCGCCGCCACCATCAACGGGATGTCGAGTTCGTCCAGCCGCTCGCCGAGCACCGGCATGCAGATGACGCCGCTCGAGTAGCGCACGATGAACGCGATCGCCTCGGGCGTCGCCTTCTCAGCCGCCATGATCAGATCGCCCTCGTTCTCACGATCGGCATCGTCGACCACGATCACGATGCGTCCCTGCCGGATGTCCTCCACGGCCTCCTCGATCGTGGCGAAGACCTCCTGCGGCACATCGTCGTTGCCGATCACCTGCTCACCCATCACGGCCGTCCTTCCTTCGAGCGTTGAGTGCTCGTTCGATGTATCTCGCGATCATGTCGACCTCGAGGTTCACGGGGTCGCCTGCGACGACCGCTCCCAGCGTGGTCGCCGACAGCGTGTGGGGGATCAACGCGACCGTGACGCCGTCGTCGTGGAGCTCGGCGACCGTCAGGCTCACGCCGTCGACGGTGATCGAGCCCTTCTCGACCACGTAGCGCCGCAGGTCCGCCGGCACGGTCACGCGCAGCCTCACGCCGCCGGCATCGTCGGCTCGCGAAGACACGACCTCACCCACGCCGTCGACATGACCCTGCACGACGTGTCCACCGAGGCGCGCCGCGAGGGTGAGCGGCCGTTCGAGGTTCACCGGCGCGCCGGTCTCGAGCCGGCGCAGGCTGGTCCGGGCGACCGTCTCCTCGGACAGGTCGAAGGCGAGCGAGTCGTCGAACCGCTCGACCACGGTGAGACAGACGCCGTTGACCGAGACGGATGCGCCGACGGCGCTGTCGCCGGTGACGACCTCGCACGACACGACGAGGCGCCCGGTGCCGTGGCTGGCCACGGCGCCGAGCTCCTCAACGATGCCCGTGAACATCGGCCACCACCTTCAGGTCCGGGTCGAGGGTCTCGACCGTCAGCGGCCCCAGGCGAAGCGCATCCCCGATGGGCGCGAACCCGGATCCCCCCAGCGAGGTGGGCGCCGTCGAGCCTCCGACGAGCAGCGGTGCGACGTACCACACGATGCGATCGATCAGCCCTTCACGAACGGCGCTCCAGGCCAGCGTCGGCCCACCCTCGAACACCAGGCCCTGCACGTCGCGTTTCCCGAGCTCCGCGACGAGCGAGGGGAGCGAAACCCTGCCGTCGGCGTCGCGATCGAGGAGCGCCACCTCGGCCCCGGCAGCCGTCCATCCGTCGATCCGGGCTCCCGGCGCGCGGTCGGTGGTGGCGACGAGCGTGGCAGCGGCATCGTCGAACAGCCGAAGGGTGGCCGGCACACGCCCGGAGGCGTCGACCACGACGCGCAGCGGCCGGCGGGCCGTGGCAGCATGAGGACCGCGGACGGTGAGCTCGGGATCGTCGGCGATCGCCGTGGACGACCCCACGACGATCGCGTCGGACCACGCACGGAGCCGGTGCGCATCGGCGCGGGCGGCCTCGCCAGTGATCCACCGGGAGGAACCGTCGCGGGCGGCGGCCTTCCCGTCGAGGCTCGACGCCATCTTCAGCACCACGAACGGGCGACCGGTCTCGACGTGTCGTGCGAACGCCACGTTGAGCTCGGTGGCCTCGAGCTCGAGCACCCCCGTTTCCACCTCGATACCGGCACTGCGCAACCGCTCGATGCCACGGCCGTCGACCATCGGGTTGGGATCGCGCGCAGCGACCACGACCCTCGCGACGCCGGCCTCGATCACCGCGCCGGTACATGGTGGGGTGCTCGCGTGGTGGTCACAGGGCTCGAGGGTGCACACGAGGGTGGCGCCTCGAGCCGCCTCGCCGGCCTCGCGCAGGGCGCGGACCTCGGCGTGGGGCTCGCCCTTCGGGCCGACGTACCAACCTTCGCCGAGGACCTCGTCGCCCCGGATCACGACGGCGCCGACCATAGGGTTGGGCGACACCGCGCCCCACCCTCGCCGCGCGAGGTCGAGCGCCGCGCGCATGTGATCCTCGTCGGCCGCCACCACCACGTGCCTCCTCCGACCGAGGCGGGTGGGCACGGCAGGCGCACGGCGGGCCGGCCGTGCCGCATCGGCACGGCCGAGCCGTGTACCCGTCTCCTCCCATCCCGACTGTCACGGTCGGTTCCGGAATCTCACCGGATCGACCCACGGCTGGCGGCCGTGGGCTCGCGGACTCTCACCGCCGGTGGGGAATCGCGCCCCGCCCCGGAAACGAGCTTGCACGACGAGTATACGGATGTCCGTCGAGACGGAGAAGGGGCAGCGGGCGACGCGGCTCAGGTCGTGCGCTGGTCGATGGCGTAGGAGGAGCCGACCTCACGCTTGGCGAACTGCTTCATCTCGGTCGCGACCGAGACCGCCTCGCCGTAGTGCGCGAACGGCCGGCGCGCACTCGAGGCGATGCCGACCGAGATGCCCACCAATGGGACGTCCTGCAGCACGCCCTTGCGATCCTCGATGCGCACGAAGCCGCGCTCGAGGTCCTCGGCCTCGTAGAACTCGGACCGCGCGGCGTCGAACGTGTCGCAGACGGCCTTGGCGACGGCTTCGGCCACCTCGGGGCGGACCACGACCACGAAGTCGTCACCGCCGACGTGGCCGACGAAGCCGTGTGCACCGTCGTGGCCGACGACGGCGTCCTGGATGATGCGCGCCGTCGCCTGGATCAGACGGTCCCCACGCACGAAGCCCTTCTGGTCGTTGTAGGCCTTGAAGTTGTCGAGGTCGCAGTAGAGCACCGCGAAGTCCCGCGCTTCGCGGACCTGCCGTTCGACCTCTTCCTGGATGCGGATGTTGCCGGGAAGGCCGGTGAGCGGGGAGAGGTTACGCATCTCCTTGGCGCGCCGCAGCGTGCCCTTGACGCGGGCGAGCAGCTCGATCGGGTCGAACGGCTTGATGATGTAGTCGTCGGCGCCCGACTGCAGCCCCGTCACCTTGTCGGCCGAGAGCGCCTTGGCGGTGAGCATGATGATGCTGGTGTTGGCCGTCTGAGGGTTCTTGCGCAGGCGCTGAGCCACCTC
>DASVGA010000128.1:0-5258 GCA_036379795.1 Actinomycetota bacterium
CCTTCCGGGTAGAAGACGCCGTGCTTCCAGCCGTCGAACGAGAACCCGGAGGTGCCGAGCCGTAACGTGCCCTTGGCCGCCATCGCGTGCATCATGGCATGCGTGCCGACACCCGAGGAACGCCTCACGATCGACGTGCCCAGCGTCGGGCCGGTGAGCGCCGCGTACGCACGCCCCTCGAAGCCGGCCGCCTCGCTGGTGCTCCACCACGGGGCCGGGGCCGGCATGGATCATCCGTTCATGGCCGGGTTCGCGAGGGCGATGGCCGACGAGGGCGTGGCCACGCTCCGCTGCAACTTCCCGTACATCGAGGCGGGAAAGCGCACGCCCGACCGTCAGCCGGTAGCCCTCGCCACGGTGCGCGCCGCGTTCGAGGCCGCGAGCGAGCGAGCCGCCGCCGGGGAGCCGGTCTGGACGGGCGGCAAGTCGTACGGAGGCCGCATGGGGTCGGTCGCGGTGTCCGAGGGGCTCCAGGCTGCCGGGCTCGTCTTCCTCGGATACCCGCTGCACGCCCCCGGCAAGCCGGAGCGTCTGCGCGACGAACACCTGTACGCCATCGCGGTGCCGATGCTCTTCCTGCAGGGCACCAAGGATCCGTTCGCGACGGCGCCCGCACTCGAGCCTGTGCTCGCGAGGCTCTCGACGGCGACCCACGTGGCGGTCGAGGGCGGCGGGCATTCGCTCGAGCGCTCCCGCAAGGATGATGCGCGCGAGGTCGCTGCGAGCTTCGCGCCGATCGTCGGCGCGTTCATGCGTGGTGATCCGGTCTGATGCCGAGGAAGAACCGCCGCGATCCCGAATACCTTGCACCGAGTCCGGCGGGCGCCGCCCCCGACCGGTTCGATGCCCCCGCGTGGGCGCAGGTCGACGGGTTCGAGGTGCGCGAGGTCGGCGGGCAGAAGCCCTATCGATGCCCCGGGTGCGACCACGAGGTGCGACCGGGCGCTCGTCACCTCGTCGTGGTGCCGACCAGCGATGCGGAGGCCCGGCGCCATTGGCACACGGAGTGCTGGCGCTCCGAGCTCAGACGCACCGGGCGCTACCGCTCCTTGCGCATCGACTGAGCGACCTCTCGAGCGTTCAGGCGACGCTCAGCCTCCCTCAGTGTGGCTTCAGGCCCACCTGTTCACAGTGAGATCACGCCGTCCGCACGGGGCGGTGAACAGGATCGGAAGGGGTTGGTTCTCATGAAGCGCAGCACGAAGCTGATCGCGGGAAGCACCGTCGCGCTCGCGGCGATCGGAGGCGGTACCGGTGCCGCCGTCGCGAGCGGAGCGCTCGATGACGACGCGCCGCTCGAAGGCACCACCTTGGACCAGGCAGTGGCCGCCGCGCTCGCCGCGACCGGTGGCGGCGAGGTGCTCGAGACCGAGGTCGGCGACGACGGCGCTGCATACGGCGTGGAGGTGCGGCTCGCCGACGGGCGTCAGGTCGAGGTGAACCTGGACGCGAACTTCGCCGTGATCGGCCAGGAAGCCGACCACGACGACCCGAACGAGCAGGGCTGAGACGAGGGGGTCGGAGATGAGGAGGCGAACCGAGCACTCGGTGCACGGACGCACCCCGAGGCGGCGGGCAACGTTCGCCGTGGCAACCGCGGTCGTGGCGGCGGTGACCGTCGCCGCGCTCCCGGGAGGTGGTGGCACCGTCGCCTCGGCGGCCGCTCCCACGAGGGGAGGCGGCCGCGTCGATCTCGAGACGCCGATCTTCTCCGACCCCACCTCGATCACGAACCCGCTGTTCCCGAGGGACACCGTCACGCAGGTCGTCCAGCTCGGCGTCGAGGGCGGTGACGACCTGCGGTTCGAGATCACCTACTTGCCCGAGACCAAGTTCATCCGCTGGAACGGCCGGCGGGTGGAAACCCGCGTGACGCACTTCGTGGCCTACATGAACGGACGCATCCTCGAGGTGGCGACCGACTTCTATGCCCAGGCCGACGACGGTGCCGTCTGGTACTTCGGTGAGAACGTCGACAACTACGACAACGGCGTCATCGTCGACCACGAGGGCACGTGGCTCGCAGGCAGGGATGGGCCGCCCGGCATGATCATGCCCGGGGATCCCCAGGTCGGCGACGTGTTCCGCCCCGAGAACATCCCCGGGCTCGTCTTCGAGCAGGTGACGGTCCGGCGAACAGGCTTCACCGTCGCGGGGCCACGGGGACCGGTCTCGGGCGCCATCGCCGTGCGCGAACGGCTCATGGACGGCACCACCGAGGACAAGCAGTACGCGCCCGGCTACGGCGAGTTCCGGGCCGAGGTGGCGACCGAGGCGGAGCTCTACCACGTCGCCGTGGCGTCGCCGGTCGACTCGCTGGGCACGTCGGTTCCACGTGCGCTGAGGGCCCTCGACGAAGGGGCAGAGAAGGTGTTCGAGCTCGCGCCGTCGAGGCGGTGGCACCAACTCTCGGGCATCGCCGATCGCATGAGCGCCACATGGACGCACTACCGCACGAGGAGTGTGCCCGCGCTCCTCGACGCGCAGATGACCGAGCGGCTCGACCTGCTCGACGCTGCGGTGGCACGGCGGCGCGTCGCGAAGGTCCGCCAGGCGGCGATCGACGCCGCGCACGCGGTCCTCGACCTGCAGATGCAGTTCCGGGGTCGGAATGCGGTCGATCGGGACCGCCTCGATCTCTGGCGGCTGCAGCTCGTCATCGACCGAGCCGCCGGCGACGCGGCTGCCGTCGCAGGCGATCTGGCCACTATCGAGACGATCAAGGACCGCCGCGGAAGCGGCTGCTGCTAAGGGCCACCTTCTCCATCGAGCGTCGGATGCCACCGCTACGATGGCCTCCTGATGCCAAGCGGAACCGAAGAGCGGGCCGGCACCGTGTGCCGACCCGCCGATGAATCGAAGCGCCCGCCCTGTGACGCGTGCGGCACCCCGATGGAACCCGAGCACGCGCACCATAAGTGCCCATCATGTGGCTACATCCTCCCGTGCTGCGGCTGGTGACGTATGAGCGCTTCCGTTCGGCTGAGTCATCTCTTCGTCTTGGTAAGTGACCTTGGCAGATCGCGGGAGTTCTACGTCGGCGCGCTCGGCCTTGAGGTGCTCCTGGAGGAGCCTGGCTACCTCCGTGTCGGTGGCGGGGGCGGCTTCCATCTCGGCATCGAGCAGGGAGAACCACTGCAGGTTGGTGCCGTCGGCATCGAGTTCGTCATCGAGGTGGACGATGTGGATCGTCGCTATCGGGAGCTGGTCGATGCAGGAGTCGAGTTCGACGGTGCGCCCGAGGACCAGGAGTGGGGCGCTCGCCATGCCCGGTTCCGCGACCCCGACGGCTACCGGCTGTCGATCTTCAGTCCATCTCCGTCGGTTGCCGGGTGATAGACGCCGTCATACCCTCCTCGTCGAGATGACCGACGAGGTTCACGCCCGCATGTGGCAGACGGGAGGCCGCTACGTCGCACAACTCCTCGACGTCGCCGCCTACATCGAGGTGACCGGCGTCAGCCGGCGACAGTGCCTCGACCAGCTCCGCAAGGTCACCGGCGACGACGTGGCGCTGACCGTCGAAGTGGTGCCCGATGTCGTCGGGGTGGCGGAAGCCGCCGAGATCATGGGCTGGGACAAGCGACGCGTGGTGACCTACATCGACCGCGGGTCCTTCCCCGAGCCGATCACCTCGCTCGCGTCCGGTCGCATCTGGCTGCGGGAAGACGTGCAACGGTACGCCGATGACTGGCAGGCGCGCCGCACCGCCAAGCTGCAAGGAGCCGCGTCGAGGTGACCGATCGCCGCCTCTACCTGATCAGGCACGCGCGGCCCGACTACGACTCGACCGACCACGCAGATATGCCGCTCGGTCGTCAATACGACCCGCCGCTCGGTGACGTCGGGCTCGAACAAGCCGAGCGGCTCGCCGCTCGTCTGCAACTGTTGCCCCGCCCGGCCGCGATCTACTCCTCACCGCTCGCTCGGGCCCGGCAGACGGCGCACGTCTACGCCGATCGCGTCGGCATGCCGGTCACCGAGCGCGACGAGCTCTGCGAGTGGTTCGCCGGCGAGTGGGAAGCCAAGGACTTCGAGCAGATCTTCCTGGAGCACCCTGAGGCGATCGACCTTTTCCGGAACCAGAACCCGGCGTGGCACCTCGCGCCTGGCAGCGAGCGGGCCGACGCGTTCCAACGGCGCTGCGTCGCGGCGATCGAGCGGATCATCGAGGCCGAACCGCACGGCGACGTCGTGGTGGTCGCACACGGCGGCGTGATCAACGCCTATTTCAGCCACATCCTCGGGATCAGGGACCAGGACATGTTCTTCCTGCCCGAGAACACGAGCCTCAACACGGTCGTGATCCGAGGCGATGAGCGGCTCGCGTGGTTCCTCTCGGACGCCTCGCACCTGACCGACCCCGGCTGGTTCGAGCCGCGTGAGCACGAGCGGGAACCCGGCCTCGCGGGGGGGAGCTGACCGTCCTCCTATACTCGCCGCTGTCTCGGCCGCTCGTCGAGGCGAAACGACCCGCGAAGGAGACTCCGCACGATGGCCGTGAAGTTCCTCTCCACGGAGTGGGCCGATGCCGTGAAGGCCGAGCTCAACGCCAACGACACGTTCCGTAGCGCCGCCACCCAGAAGGCGACGATCCAGCAGGTCATCACGAGCGACGGTGAGGCCGATACCCACTACTGGATCGAGATCGCCGACGGCGCCATCGACATGGGCGTGGGCGACGCCGGTGCGCCCGATGCCACGATCACCCAGAGCTACGAGACCGCGGTGAAGCTCGCGAAGAGCGAGCTCTCGGTCGTGACCGCCTTCATGACGGGCAAGGTCAAGGTCGCCGGCAACATGGGGCTGCTGATGGCGCTCCAGGGGGCGCTCTCACAGCTCCCCGCAGCGATGCAGGCGGTCGATACCGACTACTGATCGACCGGTTGCGACACCGCGATCGTCACCTGAGCTCGCGCGACGATCTGGCCGGCGGCGTCGGTCACCTCGGCCTCGGCGAACGCGATGCGCCTGCCCAGCCGCACGACCCGGCCGGTCGCGAGCAGCGTGCCCATATCGGCAGGAGCCAGGTACTGCACGTCGAGGTTCACGCTGACGTGACGGCTTCCGGGCGGGATCGCGGAGCGCACCGCGAGCCCGGCAGCCGTGTCGGCGAGCGTCGCGAGCACGCCACCATGCACCGTGTCCTGCAGGTTCGCGTGATCGGGACCCGCCTCGAGCCGAAGATCGACCGAACCGTCGCCGACGTGTTCCACGACGATGCCGATGGAAGCGTGGAACGACGACGCTGCCACCCG
>DASVGA010000129.1:0-2028 GCA_036379795.1 Actinomycetota bacterium
GGCTCCCGATCGAGGCGGAACCGGAAGCCGAAACACACGAGCCTGCAGATTCGGACGGCGAGATGGCAGACGTGGTCGCCCTGACGCGCCGGAGCGCCTAGCCGCCTACGGTCCCGATCTCGCGTCAGCCGCTGGCGGTGCGCACCACTTCGCCGGTCGCGAGGATCACGCCGTCCTCGCACTCGGCTTGCACGAGCCCGCCCCGGAACTGCTGCTCGTAGAGTCGCGCGTAGAGCCCGCCGCGCGCCGAGAGCTCGTCGTGCGTACCCTGCTCGACGATGCGGCCGCGGTCAATCACGAAGATCACGTCGGCCTTCAGGATCGTCGAGAGGCGATGCGCGATCGCGATCGTCGTGCGATCTTCCATCAGCGGCTCCAGCGCCGCCTGCACGAGCCGCTCGCTCGTCGTGTCGAGCGACGACGTGGCCTCGTCGAGGATCAGGATGCGCGGATCTTTCAAGATCACGCGGGCGATCGCGAGGCGCTGCTTCTCGCCGCCCGAGAGCTTGTAGCCGCGTTCCCCCACGACGGTGTCGTAGCCGTCGGGAAGCTCCGCGATGCGGTCGTGGATGTAGGCGGCCCGCGCCGCGGCTTCGAGCTCCTCGTGCGAAGCGTCGGGCCGACCATAGAGCAGGTTGCGACGGATCGTCGTGTGGAACAGGTAGGTCTCCTGCGTGACGACGCCGATGTTCTCCCCGAGCGATTCCAACGTGACGCCTCGCACGTCGTGCCCGTCGATCGTGACCGACCCGTGCTGCACGTCGTAGAGACGGGGCACCAGGTAGGTGATGGTGGTCTTGCCGGCCCCGCTCGGGCCGACCAGCGCCGCGAGCTGACCGGGCTCGATGCGCATCGACACGTCGTCGAGCGTCCATTCCCGCGGCAGTTCGTTGGCGGTCTCGAGGTCGCTCGGCGACGTCGGCGTGTGGCGCTCTGCGGGCTCGTCGTAGCGGAACCGCACGTCGCGCAGCTCCACCCGCCCCCGCACCGTCTCCGGCCGCAGCGTCACCGCGCCGGGCGCGTCCCCGATGTCGTTCTGCAGATCGAGGTACTCGAAGATGCGGTCGAACAGCGCGAGCGAGGAATGCACCTCGGTCGAGACCTGCAGCATCGACCCGATCGGGAAGAACAGCCTCGACTGCAGCGTCGTGAACGCCACGATGTCGCCGGCGTTGACCGGGTCACCGCCGGAGAGCACCCAGCCGCTCACGAGGTAGACCAGCGCCGGCGTGATCGAGAAGAACGTGCCCACGATCGCGAAGAACGACCGTCCGATCATCGTCTGGCGGATCTGCAGACCGGTGAGCCGCACGTTCTCGTCGCGGAAGCGTGCGATCTCGTGGCGCTGCCGCCCGAACGACTTCGAGAGCAGGATGCCGCTGACCGAGAGCGTCTCCTCGGTGATCGCGGTGAGATCGGCGAGCGTCTTCTGCGTGCTCGATGCCACCTCGCGACGGGCCCGCCCTACCTTGACCGTGAGCCAGAGGAAGACCGGCAGCAGCGCGAGCGACAGGATCGTGAGCGGTACCGACAGGATGAGCATCGCGATCAACGTGCTCACGATCGTCACCACGTTGGCGAGCACGTTCGAGGCCGTGTCGGTCACCACCGACTGCACGCCCCCGACGTCGTTCGACAGACGCGACTGGATCTCCCCCGTGCGGGTGTTCGTGAAGAACCGAAGCGGCATGTGCTGCAGATGCGTGTACAGGGCGTTGCGCAGATCCTGCATGACCTTGAGCCCGACCTGGTTCGCCCAGTAGGTCTGGCCGATGCCGATCACGCTCGTGATCACCGGCACGGCGACCATGAGCGCGACGAGCCGGTAGAGCAGCGGAAGGTTCGGGCACGCCTGCCCGGCACAGGAGCCGTCCTGGCCGAACAGGGCGTTGTTGAAGACCTCCGCGATCAGCAACGGGTTGATGACGCCCAGTCCCGACGTGAGCACGATCGCGATCGCGACCAGCCCCACCGTGCGCCGGTACGGGCGGAAGGTGTCGACCACGCGCCTGACGGTGGCTCGGTCGA
>DASVGA010000130.1:0-3058 GCA_036379795.1 Actinomycetota bacterium
GCCGTGCCGATCGCGTAGGCGATCTGCAAGAGCGCACGGTCGGCGAGCCCGGCCGCGACGACGTTCTTCGCTACGAAGCGCGCCATGTACGCCCCCGAGCGATCGACCTTCGTCGGGTCCTTGCCGCTGAAGGCCCCGCCGCCGTGGGGCGCGTAGCCGCCGTAGGTGTCGACGATGATCTTGCGTCCGGTGAGTCCGGTATCGGCCTTCGGCCCCCCGATCTCGAACCGCCCGGTGGGGTTGACGAGCACCCTCACCCCCGCGGCGTCGAGCTCGGGGAACTCGCGGAGCACGGGATCGATCACCTCGGCCTCGATGTCGGGCTTCAGCAGCGTGTCGACATCGACCTCCTCGCGATGCTGCGCGCTGATCAGCACCGTGTCGACCCGCACCGGTCGCGCCCCGTCGTACTCGATCGATACCTGGCTCTTGCCGTCGGGCCGGAGATAGGGCACGACGCCGGCCTTGCGCACGTCGGCGAGCCGCTTCGACAGACGATGGGCCAGGGCGATCGGCACCGGCATCAGCTCGTCGGTCTCGCGACAGGCGAAGCCGAACATCATGCCCTGGTCGCCGGCACCGAGATGGTCGAGCGGATCGCCCGAATGCCCGGCCCGGTGCTCGAGCGCGTCGTCGACACCTCGAGCGATGTCGGGTGACTGTTCCTGGATCGCCGTCATCACCCCGCAGGTCTCACCGTCGAGACCGAACTTCGCGTCGGTGTAGCCCACGTCGGTGATCGTCTCGCGCACGATCGAGGGCACGTCGACCCAGCCATCGGCGAGCGTGATCTCACCGCTCACGAAGACCAACCCGGTCGTGACCAGCGTCTCGCAGGCCACGCGGCTCTGGGGATCCTCTGCCAGGAAGGCGTCGAGGATCGAGTCGGAGATCTGGTCGGCGAGCTTGTCGGGATGCCCCTCGGTGACGGATTCCGACGAGAACAACGAGGGCTGGCTCATGTGTGGACGGGAGTCTAGCCTTCGTGTCCGACGCTCGTCAGGACCGCGTCAGGAACGCTGGCGAGGAGCACCTGGGCCCGCGGCCGAGGTCAGGTGCGCGACCACACGGTCCATCACGGCAGCGGCGAGCTCGACCTTCGTCCAGTCGCGGATCGCCACGTCGTCGCCAGAGCTGTCGATGATCGCGGCGTGGTTGCGATCGGAGCCGAAGCCGGTTCCCGGCCTGCCCACCTCGTTGGCGACCAGCAGGTCGACCCCTTTGCGTTCGAGCTTGGAGCGCCCCGCCGCCTCGATGTCGGAGGTCTCGGCGGCGAACCCGACCAGCACCTGACCGGGACGCCGGGCCTCGCCCACCTCGCTCAGGATGTCGGGCGTCGGCTCGAGCACGAGGTCCGGGGTTCCATCCTGCTTCTTGAGCTTCGTCGATGCGGCGCGCTTCGGCCGGAAGTCGGCCACCGCCGCCGCCATGACGATCACGTCGGCACGCTCGGCCTCGGTGAGCACCACCGAACGCATCTCCTCGGCGGTGGTGACCGGCGTGACCGTTAGACCCGGGGGCGGCGAGACGGTCGCCGGCCCGAGCACCAGCCGCACGTCGGCCCCACGACGTGACGCCTCGGCGGCGATCGCGATGCCCATCGTGCCACTCGAGCGGTTGCCGATGAACCGCACCGGGTCGATCGCCTCGTGGGTGGGACCCGCGGTGACCACCACGACCCGGCCCTCGAGGTCTCCACGGTCCAGGGGGGGAGCTCCGGCGAGCACCACCCGGGCCTCGTGGGCGATCTCGTCGGGCTCGGCCATGCGTCCGAGGCCTTCGTCGCCGTGCGCGAGCGGCCCGATCGCCGGACCGACGAATCGCACGCCGCGGTCGCGCAGCGTGGCCACCGTGGCTCGGGTGGCGGGGTGTTCCCACATGCCGGTGTGCATCGCCGGGGCGACCACCACGGGTCCCCCGTACTCCAGCAGGGTCGAGCTCAACAGGTCGTCGGCGAGCCCGGCGGCGAGCGTGGCGAGCAGGTTCGCCGTCGCGGGCGCGACGAGGGCGAGATCGGTCTCGTGCGCGAGCCGCACATGGAGGACCTCTCCGGGCCGCTCCCACAGCGACGTGTGCACGGGGCGGCCGGTGAGGGCGGCGAACGTGTCAGCGCCGACGAATCGCGTGGCCGCCTCGGTCATGACCACCGTGACCTGCATCTCGTCGGCCGTGAGCAGCCGCGCGAGGTGCGCCGCCTTGTACGCCGCGATGCCGCCGGTCACACCGAGCAGCACGCGGCGCGACGGCATGCCTACTCGGCCTCGGCGGGTTCCTCGGGGCGCTCGTACCCGACCTTGCCCTCGGCGATCTCCTCGAGGGCGATGGACAGCGGCTTGTTGCTGAAGCCGCTCTCGACGAGCGGCGGCACGAACTCGCCGCGGCCTTCGCCGAGCTGGTTGTAGTAGCTGTTGATCTCGCGGGCACGCTTGGCCGCCAGGATCACCAGCGAGTACTTGGAGTCGACGGCGGCGAGCAGGTCGTCGATCTTGGGCTCGATCATGCGGAAGGGTCCTCCGTGGGGTCGTGCGCGTGCGTCATGTGACCGGCGTCGATGGTCTCGGAACGCGCGCGCGAGGCCTCGATGATAGCAGCGACCTGCGACGACGCTCCGTCGAGGTCGTCGTTCACGATCGCGTGATCGAACAGGTCTCGCTGCGAGAGCTCCCAGTCCGCCTTGGCGAGACGCTCGGCGATGCCGTCGTCGGAGTCGGTTCCCCGCGACCGCAGCCGCCGCTCCAGCTCGCCACGCGAGGGCGGCTCCAGCAGGATCATCACGGCGTCGGGTACGCGCTCACGCACCCACCGAGCGCCTTCGACATCGATCTCGAGCACCACGTCGCGGCCGGCGTCACGATGCAGCTCGACCGGGCCTGCCGGCGTGCCGTAGCGGTGGCCGTGGAAGACCTCCGCCCATTCGAGCATCTCGCCGTCGTCGACCATGCGGTCGAACCCCGCGTCGTCGACGAAGAAGTAATCGACCCCGTCGACCTCGCCCTGCCTCGGCGGCCGGGTCGTCGCGCTCACCGAGAGCAGGAACCCGTCGGGCACCCGCGAACGG
>DASVGA010000131.1:0-2789 GCA_036379795.1 Actinomycetota bacterium
TACCCCCGTCAGGCGCCTCCTCGATGGACATCTGCCCGCCGTGTGCGGCGACCAAGCCCCTCGAGATGAACAGGCCGAGCCCCGAGCCGGCGACCTCCTCGTAACCAGTGGGGCGCCAGTTCGGGAAGGTCGTGAACACCCGCTCGCGCTCGGGTTCCGGGATGCCCGGGCCGTGGTCGATGACCTCGATGACCGCCTGATCGGCGTCACGGCGCGATCGCACCGCGATCGGCTGCTCATTCGGTGAGTAGGCATCGGCGTTCTGCACGACCTGGCGCACGACCTCCACGATCCTGCTGCGGTCGGCGTCGACCGTGAGATCGTCGAGATCGAGATCCACGACGCGGCCGGGCTCGAGACCGGCCGCGCCCACGCCTTCGCGAACGATCGCGGCGAGATCGGTCGGAGCGCGCTGCATCGGGAGCACGCCTGCCGAGAGCTTCATCGCCAGCGACGCCCCGTCGACGATCTCCATCATGCGTGCGGATTCCTGCTCGATCAGGTCGAGGAACTCGAGCTTGTCCTCGTCGGGGAGCTGGGCGAAGTGCGTGCGCGTGGTGGCGGCGATGCCCTTGATCGTCGCGATCGGCCCCCGCAGCTCGTGCGCGATCGTCGAGATCAGCTTCGCCCGCTCCTGCACGTCGTCGGCGCGGGAAGGTTCCACGCTCGGAGTCTATGAGTACGAGTGGTCCTCGTCGGGGAACACGCCCGCTTCGACGTCGGCGGAGAAGCGCGCCACCGCGTCGGTGATCGTGCCCCGCAGGTCGGCGTAGGCCTTGGCGAGCTTCGGCGGAGCCTCGGTCAGCCCGAGCAGGTCGTTGATCACGAGCACCTGGGCATCGGTGCGCGCGCCCGCGCCGATGCCGATCGTCGGGATCTGCACCGAGGCGGTGATCTCGCCCGCGAGGTCCGACGGCATCGCCTCGAGCACGATCGAGAACGCGCCGGCCTTCTCGAGCTGGGTCGCCTGCTCCAGCAGCTTCTGCGCGGCCTCGCCGCGACCCTGCACCCTGTACCCGCCCAGCCCGTGCACGGCCTGCGGCGTGAGCCCGACGTGCGCCATCACCGGGATGCCGATCTCGGTCAGCCGGTGCACCAGCTCGAGCTGGGCTCCTTCGAGCTTCACCGCGTGGGCGCCGCCTTCCTTCACGAGGCGACCGGCGTTGCGAACACCGTCGTCGATCGAGGCCTGGTAGCTCATGAACGGAAGGTCGCCCACCACCATCGCGCGCTCGGCCCCGCGGGCGACCGCCTTCACGTGGTGGAGCATCTCGTGCATCGTGACGGGCAGCTCGTTGTCGTAGCCCAGCACGTTGCGGCCGAGGGAGTCGCCGACGAGCAGTACGGGCACGCCGGCTCGATCGAGGATCTGCGCGGTGGGGAAGTCGTAGGCGGTGAGCATGACCCAGCGTCGCTGCTCACCCTTGTACGCCTTGAGGTCGTGGATCGAAACGGTCCGGTCGGGCATCGCTCGCGCCTCCTTCAAGTGCACGGCAGTCGTTCGATTCTACCGGTGTGCGAGCTCTCGACCTTCCATCCGCGAGGCGTGTCGGACCTGGGTGCTAGCGTCCGAGTCGTTCCCGTACACTGCTGGGCGACCCTCAAGTCCCTACTGCTCCCTCTCGAGAGGGGGCCGTCCAGACCAGAGGAGGTGACTGGTTGAGGGAGTACGAAGTCATGCTCATCCTGCCTGCCGAGGCCGACGAACAGGTCGTCTCGACGGCGACGGACCGCATCACCAAGGTGGTCTCCACCGACGGTGGCGAGGTCTCCAACATCGATCGATGGGGCCGCAGGCGGTTCGCGTTCGAGATCGACCATGCGAACGAGGGCTATTACGCCGTGATCTCGTTCACCGCCGATCCGGCGAGCCAGACCGAGCTCGATCGTGTGCTGAACCTGGCCGACGAGGTCATCAGGCACAAGGTGATCGCGTTGCCGACCAAGGGGCGGCACGCCAAGCGGGCCGAGGCACGCGGCGAGCGGCCGAGAACGGCCGATCCCGAGCCCGACGATTCCGAAGCTTCCCCCGCCCCCGCGTGAGCCATACGCGCGGCGGGTGCGACACCGACAAGGTGGTGACGTGACATGGCGAGCGACAACCAGGTGACGCTGGTGGGCAACCTGACCGACGACCCCGAGCTGCGGTACACGCCCAACGGGGCCGCGGTCTGCAAGTTCCGGATCGCCGTGAACCGCCGCCTGCCCGACGGCGCCGGCGGCTGGAAGGACGGCGAGGCGTCGTACTTCACCGTGAACTGCTGGCGCAGCCTCGGCGAGAACGCGGCCGAGTCGCTCACGCGCGGCACGCGCGTGGTCGTGGCCGGCCGGCTCAACTACCGCTCCTGGGAGAACCAGGACGGCGACAAGCGTTCCGCCATCGAGATCGAGGCCGACGAAGTCGGTCCGAGCCTGCGATGGGCGACCGCGCGCGTCGAGCGCCAGTCGCGGTCGAGCAGCAGCTCGTCCGGCGGTGACTGGGGCGAGCGCGTCGCCGCGCCCGTGGGTGGCGGAGGCCCAGATCAGGAGGAGACACCGCTGTAATGCCACCGAAGAAGAGGGAAGGCCCCAAGCGCCGACGCGACAAGGACGAGAAGGGCTGGCAGAAGAAGGGCAAGCGCAAGTTCTGCGTCTTCTGCAAGGACCGGATCGACTACGTCGACTACAAGGACACGGTCATGCTGCGGAAGTTCGTGAGCGAGCGGGGCAAGATCCGCGCCCGCCGGGTCACGGGCAACTGCGTCCAGCATCAGCGCGACGTGGCCACGGCCGTGAAGAACGCCCGCGAG
>DASVGA010000132.1:0-3181 GCA_036379795.1 Actinomycetota bacterium
CGTCGCACGCACGGGCCAGCCGATCGAGCTGGTCGAGCAGCTCGACGGGCCGTTGCATGACGATCCGACGTTGCATGCGCACCGGCGTTCCTACGGGCGAGACGTTCGCGTGCGATCGGACATGCGGCTACGAGCGAGGGCGGGTCTTGTCGGGGTCGTAGAACGGGAAGCGCACGACCTCGGCGGCGATGCGCTTCTGCATGCCGTCGAGCTTGCCGACCTCGAGCGTGGTGCCGAGCGAAGTGTGGGGCGTCGCCACGCGCGCGAGTGCGATGTTCTTCTTCAGCACGGGCGAGCGCACGCCGCTCGTCACGACGCCGACCTGCTGGCGCTCGATGTAGACGGGATCGCCGTGGCCCGCGGATTCGTTGCCCTCGAGCTCGAGGCCGACGAGCGCGCGCTGGGGGTGCTCGCGGCGTTCGGCGAGGGCTGCGCGGCCCACGAAATCCTCGTCGCCGCGCAGGTCGACGGTGAAGCCGATGCCCGCCTCGAACGGGTCGACCTGGTCGTCGTACTCGTTGCCGGCGGCGACGAGTCCGGCCTCGATGCGGAGCATGTCGAGCGCGTCCAGACCGAGCGGAGCGAGCCCGAGGTCACGGCCCGCGTCCCAGACGGCTTCCCACACGGAGGCCCCGTCGCTCGGATGGCAGAAGATCTCGTAGCCGAGCTCGCCGGTGTAGCCGGTGCGCGACACGACGATCGGCGTTCCATGGGCTTCGCCGATGCGACCGACGAGGAAGCGGAACCACCCGAGCTCGCCGATCGCGGGCTGGGTGGCGGGCGTCCACACGAACCGGCCGAGGATCTCGCGGCTGTTCGGACCCTGCACCGCGATGTTGTGCAGCTCGTCGATCGACGGCTTCACGTGCACCTTCGCGAGTCCGAGGCGATCGACTTGGTCCTTCAGCCACAGGCCCATGTGATCGTCGCCCGCCACGAACCGGAAGTTGTCCTGGCCGAGGCGGAACACGGTGCATTCGTCGATCATGCCGCCGTGGTCGTTGCAGACGGCCGTGTAGACCACCTGCCCGGTCGCGAGGCGCCGCGCGTCGCGCGTGATCACGGCCTGCGTGAGCGCCTCGGCGTCGGGGCCGAGCACCTCGAACTTGCGCAGTGGCGAGAGGTCCATGACCGCGGCCTGCTCGCGGCATGCCCAGTACTCGGCCACGGCACCCTCGCCGTTGAAGTGACTCGGCAACCAGTACCCCGCGTATTCGACCGTGTTGCGGGTGAGCGGCTCCCAGCTCGGCTGGAACGCGGTCTTCTTGGTGAGCACGGGTTCGGCGTCGGGCGTGACGCGCCGCGCGATCGCGGTGGAGAACGTGTGCTCGGGGCTGTAGACACGTACGTGCACGTCGGTCGGATCCCAGGCGTTCGCCGGGTCGATGTCGTCGGGGCAGGCCGACGATGCGCAGACGAGGTCGGTCATCGCGCGCATCAGCACGTAGTCTCCCGGGCGCGACCAGGGCTCGTCGCTCACGAGGATATTGTCGGCGCTGAACCCGGTATTGAAGAACAGGTTCAGCGCGGGCCAGCCGGCGCGCGCCGCGATCGCGTACGTCTCGATCTGGCCGTTGAAGTTGTCGGTGCAGTTCACGTGGCCGGGGTAGCCCATGTCCTCGTAGTACTTCGCATTGCATGCCAGGGCGAACGTGTCGTGGCGCCCGACCGTGTCGCGCACGACCTCGACGAGGGCGTCCATGTCGGCGTCGTAGAACTTGCCGGTGAGCCCGGGCGTCGGGAAAGCGTTGCCCATGAGCGTGCGCGTCACGGTGGAATCGAGGCCGCGCTCGATGCCGTCGTCGAGCTTGCGCCGATGGAACGCGAGGAAGTCCGAGCACTGGCGCCCCTCGACGTCGATCACCTGGATGAACTCGCCGGCCCTGACCTCGTACGAGAGCGCGGTGGACCTGTCGATGCGGAAGTCGAGCCGGGGCTCGGCGAGCGGAGCCGGAAGCTCCATCTCGTCGTGGGTGCGCGGCACCGTGCGGCGAACCTCGACGACCAGGTCCGAGGGCGGGGGAGCGCCGTCGATCACGCGACCGGCGGGCGCCGCGACCACGACCACGACCTCACGGTCGGTGACGAAGCTCGTGGACGCCCCCGAGGCGCCCCACTCGTCGAACAGCTTGACGGCCATGGCGTTCGTGGGGTCCACCCCCCGGCGGGCGAGGTCGGTGACTACGTCACTCGCCCCCGCGGCCGCCGACGCCACGAGCGCTCTGAGCACGGTGGCCGGCGCGTCGGCGGCCGCTCCGAGCGCGGCCTCGGCCGGAGCGCCGTCGGGCGCCAGGGCGGTGACCTCGGCGGGCTGGCCGCCGTCGACGTCGGTGATCGTGATGCGGTCGTCGGGGCCGAGCGCGACGACGGTGGCGCCGCCCGGTCGCACCCAGTAGGTCTCGAGGAACGGGTCGGCGGGCTTCAGCCCCGCGATGAGGTTCTTCGAGCCGGCCGGGGGCGTGTCGGCGCCCATGCCGGGGCCGACGCGCGCCTGCGTGCCGGCGCCGCTCGTGCCCGTTTCGATCGCCATCGGCCGGCTCGCCTCCTCTGTGCCTGGATCAGGTCTTCGCTGGTTCCTTCGATGCTTCCTCGTCCGCCTGCGACATGAGCTGCGAGGCGAGCTCGCGCTTGCCGGCGGCGTCGAGCTTCTTGACCTCGTTCTCGACCGCTCGGCGGTTGTACGACTGGTTCCAGTAGTCGAGCGACTCGAAGCCGAGCAGCACGGCCTTGCCCACGAACTGGCGGAGCACCTCGTTCGTGGGGCCCATCACCCAGCCCGCCTTCGCGTCGCGCAGGTAGCGCTCGAGCTCCATGTCGCGCTTGTACCCCGACCCGCCACACGCGTGGAGCATCTTGTCGACGACGTGGGCGACGTTCTTCGCCGCCTCGAACTTGATCTGCCACGCCCAGTGCAGGAAGTTCCCGCGTGCGAGCTCGCCCGGACCCGGGTTCTTCGTGTTGTTCTCGGTGGCGCCGTCCATCGCCTGGGCGACCGAGAGGGCGAAGATGCGGCACGCGTTGGTGTCCATGAGCGCCTCGCCCACGTAGTCCTGGATGGTCGGGTAGTCGGCCACCCGCAGCCCGACGTCGACGTGGCGCTTGCGCGTCGTGTGGCGCTTGGCGATGTCGATCGCACCGAGCGCGAGGCCGTTCCACACCGACGAGGAACCGATGAGGAACC
>DASVGA010000133.1:0-5162 GCA_036379795.1 Actinomycetota bacterium
GTCGTGAGCACGAGCGTCGGGCGCGGCGTCTGCGTGAGCACCCGGCCCGACCCCGCCGCAGGGATCACGAACACCTCGTCGACCTCGTAGCGATAGATCCCGTATCGCGTGCGAACCGCGATGGCATCGCCGGGTACCAGCTCCTCGAGGTCGAAGAACGGGGCCTGATACGTCGTGCGGTGCCCGGCGATGCCGACCCGGCCAGCATCGTCCCAGGGGTCGGCGGTGTCGGGGTAGTGCCCGGGGCCGTCCTTGAGGTCTTCATAGCTCGTGCCCTGCACGACCATGAAGTTGACGTCGATCGAGGGGATCTCGATCTGAGCGTACGCCTCGCCCAGGGGCACCCGTTCGGGCGCCGTCGAGGGATCGGCCGGCGAAGCGCCGACATCCCGCTCGAACTGCGTACGCAGCTGCTCCTGCGCCTCGGCGGTGTGCAGGCCCGTGCCCCAGAGCGACCATCCGACGTAGCCGGCGAAGCCGGCCGCCGCCATCAGGCAGGCCATGCCGAACCAGTGCACGAGGGTGCGCCAACCTCCGCGCGCCTGCCGCTGTACCGTCATCGCCCAACGGTACCGTCAGTCCCGGCTCGCGTCGCCCATGCCACCTACACTGGCCCTCGTGAACGCCGTCTCCCCCCTGCTCGAGGGCCTGAACGACATCCAGACCGAAGCCGTCCTGCACACCGAAGGCCCGGTGCTCATCGTGGCAGGAGCGGGCAGCGGCAAGACGAGGGCCCTCACCCATCGCATCGCCTACCTGATCCGGGAACACGGCGTCTCGCCGTTCGAGATCCTCGCGATCACGTTCACGAACAAGGCGGCCCGCGAGATGGCCGAGCGTGTCGAGGGCATGCTCGGCGAGCGCGTGACCCGGGGCATGTGGATCCTCACGTTCCACTCGACGTGCTCGCGGCTGCTCAGGCGGGAGCACACCCACCTGGGCCTGCCGAGCGGGTTCACGATCTACGACGACGGCGACACCGAGCGCCTGATCGCCGGCATCCTGAAGGACCTCGATCTCGACGCGAAACGGTATCCGCCGCGGGCGATGGCGAGCGGCATCTCGAGCGCCAAGGACCGCGTGATCGGCCCCGACGACTTCGCGAGCATGGCGAGCAACTTCTACGAGGAGACGATCGCGAAGGTCTATCACGCGTACGAGCGCCGCAAGCGCGATGCCGGCGCGCTCGACTTCGACGATCTGATCACCGACACCGTGCGGCTCTTCCGCGAGCATCCCGAGGTGCTCGAGCACTACCAGGAGCGGTTCCCGTACCTCATGGTCGACGAGTACCAGGACACCAACCGCGCCCAGTACGAGCTCGTGAACCTGCTCGCCTCGAAGCACCGCAACGTCTGCGTCGTCGGTGACGCCGACCAGGGCGTGTACAGCTGGCGCGGCGCCACGATCCAGAACATGCTCGACTTCGAGCGCGACTACCCCGATGCGACCGTCTTCCTGATGGAGCAGAACTACCGCTCCACGCAGAACATCCTCGAGGCGGCCAACGCCCTGATCGAGCACAACCAGCAGCGCAAGCCGAAGTCGCTGTGGACCGAGGCCGGCTCGGGCGAGCTGATCGTGCGCTTCCGAGCCGACGACGAGCACGAGGAAGCGTTCTTCGTGGTCGACGAGATCGAGCGGCTGCGCGAGACCGAGGGTTTCCGGCTCTCCGACGTCGCGATCTTCTACCGCACGAACGCGCAGTCGCGAGTGATCGAGGACGTGCTCATGCGGGTCGGCACGAACTACCGGGTCTTCGGCGGCGTGCGCTTCTACCAGCGCCGTGAGATCAAGGACGTGCTCGGGTATCTGCGCCTGCTGCTGAACCCGCAGGACGTGATCTCGTTCCGCCGGGTGGTGAATACCCCGAAGCGAGGCATCGGCGACGCCACCGTCGCGGCGCTCGAGTCCTTCGCCGAGACCGAGGGCATCGACGTGCTCGAGGCGTGCCGCCGGGTCGACGAGATCGCCGTGCTGCAGACCCGGGCCAAGGGCGCGGTGGCGGGCTTCAACCGGGTGATGGAAGCGATCCGGCGCCACCACGACGACGGGGCCGGTCCGACCCGCATGGTGGAGTTCGCCGCGATCGAGTCGGGCTACCTCGCCGAGCTCGAGGAAGAGCGCACGGTCGAGGCGCAGGGTCGCATCGAGAACATCCAGGAGCTCGGGGGCGTCGCCGCCGAGCTGCTCACCCGCGAGCCCGACGCCGGCCTCGGGGAGTTCCTCGAGCAGGTGTCGTTGATCGGCGAGCAGGACGAGTACGACGAGGACGCCTCGAGCGTCACCCTGATGACCTTGCACATCGCGAAGGGGCTCGAGTTCCCGATCGTGTTCATCGTGGGCATGGAGGACGGCATCTTCCCGCACTTCCGATCGATGACCGACGCCGCGGCCCTCGAGGAAGAGCGTCGTCTCGCCTACGTGGGCATCACGCGAGCGAGGCAGCGCCTCTACCTCACGCACGCGTGGAGCCGCACGCTCTACGGCCAGACCCAGTACAACCCGCCGTCACGGTTCTTGAATGAGATGCCGGAGCATCTGTTCGACGTGCGCGAGAGCGAGGGCTCGGCGACGGGCTACGGGGGACGGTTCGCGGGCGGACGGCGCGGGAACCGTGTGACCGCCGCCGGTGGACCCGGGCCGGGTTCCGGCGCCGCCGGGTACCCCGGTGCGGGCCGGGGGGGCGGGCGTGTGATCGGCGGACGCCGTGAGCACGACGACGACGACCGTCCTGCTCCCGACTGGACGCCACCGCAGCCCAGGGGCGTTCCGTTCCGTGACGTGCCCGTGATCGCCTCGGGCGACACGGTCGTGCACGAACGCTGGGGTGAAGGGGTCGTGCTTACGGTGACCGGCAACGGCGACGGCGCCGAGGCCACGATCTCGTTCCCCGAGGTGGGGGAGAAGCGCGTGCTGCTCGCCTACGCCCCGCTCACGAAGGCCGGCTGACGCGGCGAACCAGACCGGTCACTCGATCCTGACACCGATAGTGGTGTCGATCGAGGTTCGGGCCCCCGACGACAGTCTTCGACACCGTACCGGTGTCATCGGAGCTGCCCGACATGCGGATGTGGCGATCTCGGCCTCTTCGAAGCCCGCGTCGTCACCTGGACAAGCGGTCGAGCACGTTGCGGGTCACCCGCGCCACGTCCGGGTTCCCGAGGCCGCAGGTCCAGTCGGTGACGCCGGCGTTGACGACGGTGCCGCCACCGTTCGGCTTCGAGAACACCCCGATGCAGGCGTGGTTGTTCGTCACCCGATGCACCTGGTCGCGCCAGCCCGGTCCGAACACGGCCATCGCGGTGTTCTCGAGCTCGCCCGGCTCGTGGGCGTATCGGCTCGGTTGCTCGCTCCGAGACCAGAGGCGCGCCGGGGCGGTGGCCAGGACCTCGAGCCCGTCGGGCGCGCCGTCGGCTCCGGTCGGGACCGGCAGGCCGTCGCCACCGGTCGTGAGCTCCACGCCGTCGACCTCGTAGGCCACGATCGAATCGGCACGTCCGAGCTCGTCGCCGTAGTGCAGGTCGGTGCCCTCGAACGCCCAGTGCTCGGGCCG
Organism: Actinomycetota bacterium; assembly: GCA_036379795.1. Lineage (GTDB taxonomy): Bacteria > Actinomycetota > UBA4738 > UBA4738 > HRBIN12 > JAOUEA01. Next base: position 3,557 of record DASVGA010000133.1, read on the forward strand.
CCACACCGTGTAAGCGCCCGACCCACGAGGCACGCCGAGGCCGTAGCGCGAGTAGCCACCGCGAGTGAAGGTCAGGCCGATCGTGCGCGTCTCGGGCCACGCGATGCGGCGGTCGCTCCACGGCCCGGTCACGAGTCGCTCGTCGGGGGTGCCGACGACGGGGTCCTCGTCGGCCCGGTACTTGAAGCAGGTCATCGTGCGATGAGCATCGTCGAGGCGCACCTGCCAGAAGCACGTGTTGCCGCTGAAGATCGCGGCGTTGCCCCCGGCGTCGGTGAAGGCGTCGAGGGCCTCGCGCATGCCCCACGACCAGTACTCGTCGTGGCCCACCGATAGGTACAAGCGGTGACCATCGAGCACCTCTGGATGCTGCTCGAGGTCCTCGGAGATCGCGACGTCGAGCTCGTAGCCGCTCGACTCCGCCCAGCGGACGAAGTCGCGCTCCCATGTCGCCCAGCCGGATCCTCCGCTCCACACCGACAGGCCGAGCGGCTCCGCCCAGCGGAAGTACCAGAGCCCCTCCCGGTCGGGTTCCGGCTGCATCTTCCGCCTCGCCGGTGACGGCTTGTCGAGGAAGCCGCGCGCCAGCGGACGTTCGAACGAGACCTGCGTGCCGCCCGTGTACAGGCTCGGTCCGCCCCAGTCGTTGTAGGCGTTCCACGTGGTCGTCGAAAGCACGAGCACGATCGGGGCGCGCCGTTCCTCGGGCCCCGGTCGCACCACGAGGAACGCGTCGGCGCGCTCCGCACCCGCGGTGAGCGTCACCGAGTAGTAGCCGCTCCTCCAATCTTCGCCGACCGGGATCTCGATCGCAGCCGGCCAGCCGCAGCCGGTCGACGCGGCATCCGCGGGCGTGTCGAACGCGGAGCCTTCGATGGGCCCTGCGCGCCAGACCACCTCGCGACCCGCCCCCTCACGCGCGACCTCGACGTCGAACGACGCGGCATCGGTCGAGACGTGCAACGGCAGCGTCTCGCCGGGTGCGGCCGATCGCGGGAAGCAGTACCCCTCGAGCATGTGGTCACCGGACCAACGCGAAGTACCCCGCCACCAGGATCACCACGCCGGCGACGAGGGGAGCGACCACCCACGCGAGGCCGAGACGCCCTCGGTAGGGGCCCAGCGTGCCGACCTTGGTCGTCGGCTTCAGGCCTGGCGGTCGGATCTGGAGCTTCCTGCGAGCCACGAGCCCAGTCTACGGCGGACCCACTCGCCGCCCCGGCCGCGCAGGGTCTAGCATCTCGCCCATGTCGGTATCCGAGCGCGACGCACGGGGGATCGATCGGGATGAGGCCGGGTCGCCGCCCTGGCCCACGCTTCCCGGCACGGACTATCACTCGCCGGACGTGTTCGCGCTCGAGCGCGAGCGCATCTTCGCTCGCTCGTGGATCTGCGTCGCCCGTTCCGAGCAGCTCAGCGAACCCGGCGACTACATCACGGCCGAGGTCGGAGCCGAATCGCCGATCGTGATCCGCGGCGACGACGGCATGCTGTGCGCCTTCGCCAACGCCTGCCGCCATCGTGGCACCGAGCTGCTCCAGGGTTCGGGCTCGGTACGGCGGGTGATCAAGTGCCCGTACCACGCCTGGACGTACGCCCTCGACGG
>DASVGA010000134.1:0-9437 GCA_036379795.1 Actinomycetota bacterium
CATTCGTTCATCGAGGCGTTCGACACCGAGCGCGAGGCGTTCCGGGCCTTCGCCGAGGACCATCCCGGACGAACCACGTTCCTGGTCGACACGTACGACACGCTCGACGGCGTCCGCGCGGCCATCGACACGATCGTCGAGCTCGAGCTCACCGGCGAGATCGGGGTGCGCCTCGACAGCGGCGACCTCGACGCGCTGGCACGGGGCGCCCGCTCGCTGCTCGACGCGGCCGGGCTCGCGCGCGCCCGGATCTTCGCGAGCGGCGGACTCGACGAGCTCGAGGTGCACGAGCTGGTGCGGGCCGGCGCGCCGGTCGACGCCTTCGGCATCGGGACCCAGCTCGGCGTGTCGGCCGACGCCCCCTACATCGATTCCGTGTACAAGCTGGTCGAGTTCGACGGACGCGCGGCGATGAAGCTCTCGTCGGGAAAGGTCAGCCCCCCGGGACGCAAGCAGGTCTGGCGCACGGACGACGGCGATCATGCAGACGTGCTCAGCCTGCGTGACGAAGACGTGCCCCCGGGCGCCGGGCCCCTCTTGGAGCCGGTCATGCGTGGCGGCAAGCGGGTGACACACGAGTCCGACATCGGCGCTGCGCGCGCCCGCTTCGAGGCCGATCTCGCACGGGTGCCGCAGAAGGCACGACGACTCACGCACCCCGAGCACGTGGTCGTGCCGCACAGCGAAGCGCTCCGCGAGCTCACCCGGCGCACCCGCGCCGAGGTCGAGCGACGATCCGGTGCACGAGCATGAGCGCGCCCGATCGTCCCGCTCGACGGAGGCGCCGCAGGTGGCCGAGGGTCGTCGTGGCAGGCGTCGTGGGGCTCGTGGCCCTCTTCTACGGAGCCGGCGGCTATCACTTCTCCAACGTGATCGACGAACGCGCACTCGACGCCGCATCGATCCGCGCAGCCGCGCGGTCGCTCGATCCCGACGTCGAGATCACCGACCTCAGGGACGAGCTCGAGACCGGAGGGTCGGCGACCGTGAGCTTCCGCCCGCTCGCAGACGATCTCGGCGTCGCGCTGCTGGGGGTGCAGGGGCTGCGCTGGAACGAGGGATATGGCCGCATCGCGGTTGCACCCGGCGCAGCGGTCGTCGATGAGCCAGGACAGCTCGTCAGGGGATTCACCCTCGTGAGCGGCACGCTGCCGTCACCGGGGACGCTCGCCGAGCTCGACGTGCGCGCCTACCCGATGGATCCGGTCGACTCGGGCATGGGGTTCGAGCAGATCACCGTGCCTGGGCCGCTCGGGGAGTATCCTGCGTGGCTCGCCCGGGCCGACGGCGCGACGTGGGCGATCGTGGTCCACGGCAACTCGCTGTCGCCTGCCGACGGGCTGCGCATGGTGCCGATCCTCACGCAAGCAGGCTTCCCGGCGTTGGTCGCGAGCTACCGCAACGATCCCGGCGCACCCGAGGATGCGAGCGGCAAGCTCCGCTACGGCCTCACGGAATGGCAGGATCTCGAAGCCATGGTCGCCTACGCGGTCGAGCAAGGCTCCGACGGCGTGGTGCTCGACGGGTACTCGATGGGGGGCGGCATCGTGATGGCCTTCCTGCAGCGGTCGGCGCTCGCGAGCGAGGTGCGGGCTGTCGTGCTCGACGCGCCGATGCTCGACTTCTCGGCCACCGTCGACGACAACGCCACGCGCGAGACGCTTCCGATCGGCGGGCTGCCGCTGCCCTCGTCGCTCACCGCCGTGGCGAAGGCGATCGCCGCTCTGCGCTTCGACGTGGACTGGTCCTCGCTCGACTACCTCGCCGACACCGGCGCGTACCGGATGCCGTTCCTCGTGTTCCATGGCACCGGTGACACGACCGTGCCGATCGGGACCAGCCGGCGATTCGCGGACCTGCTGCCGCAGCTGGTCGAGCTGGTCGAGTGCGGCCGCGCTGAGCACATCGGGTGCTGGAACCTCGATCCCGACGCGTACGCCGCGACCGTGCAGGGGTTCCTGGCGGACTCGGTCTGAGCCCGGCGTTTGTGCATCGGCTCCCCCACCCGTAGGGTGCGGAGCGACGACCCGAACCGATCCCCCCGGGGGAGGGCCCGTGATGAGGAAACGGCTCCGCTCGACCATCGCCTCGCGCACCGCACGCTTCACGCTCGCGGCGGTACTGCTGATCGGCTCCGCTTCGCCGGCATCGTCGGCGTTCGTCAATCCCGACGTGGTCAAGGGCACGACCTTGTTCGAGGGGTACGGGGCCGCGACGCACATCGGTTCGCGCCGGCTCTTCGCCTGGTCCAACGAGGTGGGGCGCATCGGCACCGACCTCGCGGCCTACGTGGAGACCAACGGCGGCACCGTCACGCGTATCAACGCCAGGCGCACCACGGCGTACGTGGGTGGGTTCGACCAGGGCACCGACCGGGTGATCTTCCAGCAGGCGGGGGGCCGCGACTCCGACCTCTTCCTCTACGACATCAGCGAGGCGCGTCGCATCCCGATGACCCGGCTGAACGACGAGCGGTGGCAGTGGAACCCCTCGATCGACACCCATCGCGGCACGACGTGGGTCACTTACGGCGTCAATCGGTTCGGCGGACCCACGGCGAAGTGGCGGCTGTTCCTGTTCAACGGCTCCACGGGGGAGCGCACGCTGCTCGCGGAGACCACCAACCGGTGCGGTTGTCTGTTCCCGGGAACGGTGGCCTACCCCTGGGTGACGTGGGCGGTGGGCGACGACGCGACGGCGTGGCGCTACGACATCCGCTCGGGCGAACGGACGCCGCTGCTGCCGACGGACCGCGACGAGTACGGCGTGGCGATCACAACCGACGGAACCGCGTACGTGGCGAGGTCGGGCGATCGGTGCGGCGCCGGCGCGGCGATCTACCGCGTGAAGCCCAACGGCACGCCATACCTGCTGCACCGACTGCCCGTCGACCGGGAAGCCGCCAACCTGAACGTGGACTCCATCGGTCCGCACGACCGCCTCTACTTCGATCGACGCAACTGTCTGACCGGTTCGGCCGACGTGATGCGGCTGCGGCGCGCCGACCTCATCGGCACCCCTGCTCGCATGTCGGGCCGCGCCGGCGCCGCGGCGCCTGGTGCGATCAGGCCGTCGGGAGCCAGCCCGGACGCATCGCCTCGTACGCGCTGATCTTCTCCTCGTTGCGCAGCGACAGCCCGATGTCGTCGAGGCCCTCGAGCAGGCGCCAATGCGTGAACTCGTCGATGTCGAACGTCTCGTCGAGCCCTGGAGCCCGCACGGCGCGCTCGGGCAGATCCACGATGATGCGGGTCGCGGGGTCGTCGAGCACGGCATCCATCAACGCGCGGACCGACTCGGCCCGCAGCTCGACCGGGAGCAGCCCGACCTTGAAGCAGTTGTTGCGGAAGATGTCGGCGAAGCTCGGTGCGATCACCGCTCGGAAGCCGTAGTCCTCGAGCGCCCACGGTGCGTGCTCGCGGCTGGACCCGCTTCCGAAGTTGGCACCGGCGATCAGGATGCTCGCGCCCTCGTACCGGGGGTCGTTCAACACGAAGTCGGGATCCTTGCGCCACTCGTCGAACAGGAACGGGCCGAACCCCGATCGCTCGATGCGTTTGAGGTACTGCGCCGGGATGATCTGGTCGGTGTCGACGTCGGATCGATCGAGCGGCACGGCGGTGCCCTCGATCACGGCGATCGGCTCCACGGTCACACCACCTCCCGGGGCGGCAGGTCCTCGGGCGTTCCGAAGTGTCCGAGCACCGCGGTCGCGGCCGCGATCGCTGGGCTCACCAGGTGGGTGCGCCCACCCTTGCCCTGCCGGCCCTCGAAGTTGCGGTTGCTCGTGCTCGCGCTCCGCTCCCCGGGGCTCAGGATGTCGGGGTTCATGCCCAGACACATCGAGCAGCCCGCCCCGCGCCAGTCGAACCCGGCCGCGGTGAACACCCGGTCGAGCCCCTCGCGCTCGGCCTGGATCTTGACGGCGACGCTGCCGGGGACCACCAGCGCGCGCAGGTTCGAGGCGACGCGCCGCCCGGCGACGATCTCGGCCGCCACCCGAAGGTCCTCGATGCGCGAGTTGGTGCACGAGCCCAGGAAGACGGTGTCGGGCCGGATCTCTCGGATGGGGGTGCCGGGTGCGAGGTCCATGTAGGCCAGAGCCCTCGAAGCGGCCTCGCGCTTCGAGGGCTCGCCGAAGCTGTCTGGGTCGGGCACGGCCTCGTCGATCGTCACCGACTGCGCAGGGTTCGTTCCCCAGCTCACGAACGGCTCGAGCGCGCTCGCGTCGAGCTCGACCTCGGCGTCGAAGATCGCGCCGTCGTCGGTCGGAAGTTCGCGCCACTCGTCGAGCGCGGCTTCCCAGTCGGCGCCCGCGGGCGCATGTGGGCGGCCCTCGACGTAGGCGAACGTGGTGTCGTCGGGGGCCACCATGCCGGCGCGTGCGCCGGCCTCGATCGACATGTTGCAGATCGTCATGCGGCCTTCCATCGACATGGCGCGGATCGCGGACCCGCGGTACTCGATCACGTGGCCGACGCCGCCGCCGGTGCCGATGCGGTTGATGATGGCCAGGATGATGTCCTTGGCGCTCACGCCGTGCGGAAGATCGCCGTCGACGGTCACGGCCATCGTCTTGGCGCGGTGCTGCGGCAGGGTTTGGGTCGCGAGCACGTGCTCCACCTCGCTCGTGCCGATGCCGAAGGCAAGCGCACCGAACGCCCCGTGGGTCGAGGTATGCGAGTCGCCGCAGACGATCGTCATGCCCGGCTGCGTGTATCCCATCTCGGGGCCGATCACGTGCACGATGCCCTGCCCCGCCCCGCCCCACGGATAGAGCGTGACGCCGAACTCGTCGGCGTTGGTCTGCAGCGCCTGCATCTGCCTCGCGCTGATCTCGTCGGTCACCGGCCCATCGGTGGTCGGCACGTTGTGGTCCATCGTGGCCACGGTGAGATCGGGGCGCCGAACGCGGCGACCGTGCAGGCGGAGGCTCTCGAACGCCTGCGGGCTCGTGACCTCGTGCACGAGATGCAGATCGACGTAGAGCAGATCGGGCTCGCCGTCGGCGCGGTGCACGACGTGACGCTCCCACACCTTCTCGGCAAGCGTTCTCGTCGTGGTCTGGGCCATCGTGCCTCGGGTCCTTCCCTGCCGCTCAGAGAGGAGCGCCTTCCTGCCTGCTATCCTGGCTGTTCCATTATTTGGAACTCAGTTCCGTTATCTGGAACAGGTAGAGGAGACGATAGCAGGTGGGCGGCACCCGGCATGAGGATCGGCAGGACGACGTTCGTCTGGCCCTGCGGGCTCGCGATCGGGAGATGCTCCACTGGTTCCGCCAGAGTGAGGCGCAGGAGCTCGCCCGGGAGACGCCTGCCACCGCGGTCGGCACACTCGACCGCATCGTGGACATCTTGAACGCCGTGGAGGGCGGAGCGCGGAGCTACACCGACATCACGAGGGCAACGCGGCTGTCGCGTCCGACCGCGCATCGGCTCATCCGAGCCCTGGAGCTGCACGGCTTCCTGCTGCAGGCCGGAAGCGCGGGCTACGCTCTGGGACCGAGGTTGTTGAGCCTCGCCGCCTCGGCGATGCGCGACCTGCCCCTGCGCGATCTCGCCCACCCAGCGCTCGAGCGCCTCGCGAAGACGACCGGGGAAAGTGCGCAGCTCTACGTGCGCGACGGCGACGTGCGCGTCTGTATCGACGCCGTCGAATCGGAGAGCGAGCTGCGAACCATCGTCGCGGTCGGGGCGACGCTCCCGCTGACGAAGGGCTCGGCGGGCACGGTGTTCCTCACGTGGGCGGGTGACGACGATCGCAGGCGAGTGCTTGCCTCGCTGCCCGACGATGCTGCGATCAGGCTCGCCCGCATGATCGCCACCACCACCCGCCGCGGCTGGGCCGACAGCATCGGAGAGCGGGAAGCGGGGGTGGCATCGGTCAGCGCGCCCATCTTCGATGCGAGCGGCGCGCTCGTCGCTGCCGTGTCGGTCTCTGGCCCGGCCAACCGCATCGGGGCACTGCGAGGCCGCCACTACGCGCCCGCCGTCACCGACGCCGCGAAGCAGGTCGAGGCCGCGCTCGGCGTAGCGCGGAGCTGACCACCTCGCGTAAGCTCGGGCGCACATGTCTCGCGTTCAGGCCCTGCAACGCACGGTGGATGGCTGGCTCACGGGCCGGCGCGCCGTCATCGCCTCGGTCGTCACCTTCAGCGCGGTCGCCCTCCTTGCCGCCACGCCGAGGTCGCCGTTCCACCCGGTGCTCCCGGAGAGTCACGGCAACGGGCCGGTGGGCGTGCTCGCCCGGCTGCTCTTCCTTGACCGGCTGCCGCACGGCGTGCTGATCGTCATCGGCTTCCTCGCGATGATCTCTGCCGGCATCGCGTTCCTGCTCGTCCTGTGGGCGGCGGAGCGCGGTGAGATCTCCACCCGGCGGGTGATCACGCTGGCGATCGCGTTCCACGTCGTCGTGCTCCTGCTGCCGATGCTGCTCTCGCGGGACCTCTTCAGCTACGCGTACTACGGACGCATCCTGAGCCGCTACGGCCAGAACCCGTACAACAGCACCCCGGCCGACTTCCCGGCGAGCGACATCTCACGCTTCGTCTGGGATGGCTGGCGCGACACCCCCTCGGTCTACGGACCGGTGTTCGTCTGGCTCGCCGCAGCGATCACCGCCGTGTTCCGCGGCCTGGCGGACGTGATCGAGGCGTTCCGCGCGATCGCGGTCGCCGCGAGCCTCGGCTCGCTCTGGTTCGTGGTTCGCGTCGTCGGCCGGGTCCGCCCGCAACGCCAGGCGTACGCGGCGGCGATGATCGGTGTCAACCCCGTGGTGCTGTTCCACACGGTGGGAGGAGGCCACGTCGACGCGCTCGTCATGCTCTCCGTCGCCGCAGCCATCTACCTCGTCGCCACCGAGCGGGAGATGAGCGCGACGGTCGCACTCACCCTCGGCGCGCTGGTGAAGATCTCCGCCGCCGTGCCGCTCGCGCTGCTGATCGCCTACGTCGCGACCCGCACGGAGCCCTCACGCCGATGGAAGGTGGTCGCCACCCACGTCGGCACCGTGCTCGGCATCACGTTCGTCGCGGCGGTCCCCTTCATGCAGCGGTCCAACCCGACGCTCGGCATGCTGGAGCTCATGCAGCACGATTCGTGGATCGCCCCCCCGGCGCTGGTCGAACGCATCTTCGAGGGGCTCGGAAGCGTGATCGCCGGCGACCTGGGCGCGACGGGAGGTGTCGTGCTCGCGAGGCTCGTGATCTTCGCCGCGCTCGCCGCAGGGCTGTTCACGATCGCGCGACAGGTCGTGCGCCATGCCGGCGAGGGGTCGGTCTCGTTCCTGGCGGCGGCGTGGGGGTGGTCGTTCCTGCTCATGATGCTGTTCTCACCCACCCTCTTCCCGTGGTACTTCGCGTGGATCCTCCCCGTGGCGTGGGCACTGCCCCGCGTGCCTCGGCGCACCCTGGAACTCTCGTTCATCGCGCTCGTCACCGCGCAGCTCACGACGGAGAACTTCCGGCTTCCCGATTGGATGCATGTCGACCTCGCGATCGGACATCCGATCCTGGTGATCGTGCTCGTGTGGTTCCTACGCGACCTGTACCTGCGGCTCAAACACGACGTGCCGCTCGACGCCGAGACCGAATCGGTGCTGCTGGCGCGTGCCGAAGCGAGGCCGCCCGCTTACCAGGCGTAGGCTTCGGGTGCAGGGCCGCCCGGACCCGGGAAGATCTCGTCGAGCTTCGAGAGCACGTCGGCGTCGAGCTTGATGTCGAGCGCGTGCATCGCGTGCAGCAGCTGCTCCTCGGTGCGCGGACCGATGATCGGCGCGGTCACGGCGGGCTGGTGCAGGAGCCAGGCGAGGGCGACGTGCGCCGGGTCCTCGCCGAGATCCGCGCACAGGGCTTCCCACGGTTGCAGCTTCGAACGGTTCGCCTCGATCTCGCCTCGCATGTACTCCGTGCCTCGCCGGCCTTCCTCGACCTTCTTCAGGGCACCGGCGAGCAATCCTCCCGACAGGGGGCTGTACGGGATGAGCCCCATGCCGTACTCCTGCACGGCCGGGATCACCTCGAGCTCGAGCGTGCGGGCGGTGAGGTTGTAGAGCGACTGCTCGGTCGCGAGACCCAGGGAACCCCGGTCGCGCGCGATCTCGTTGCCGCGGGCGATGTGCCAGCCGGCGAAGTTCGACGAACCGACGTAGAAGATCTTGCCGGTTCGCTTGAGCTGTTCCATCGCCTCCCAGATCTCGTCCCACCATGCGCTCCGGTCGATGTGGTGCATCTGGTACAGGTCGATGCGGTCGGTGCCGAGCCGCCTCAGCGACTCCTCGCACTGACGCACTATGGAGAGCTTCGACAGCCGGCCCTCGTTCGGCCAGTCACCCATGGTTCCGTACACCTTGGTGGCGAGCACGACCTTGTCGCGGCGCCCACCGCCCTTGGACACCCAGCGGCCGATGATCTCCTCGGTCGCCCCGACGCCGAGGTGACGTCCGTACACGTTCGCGGTGTCGAAGAAGTTGATGCCGTTGGCGACGGCGGCATCCATGATCGTGTGCGACTCCGACTCCGTCGCGTGGGGTCCGAAGTTCATCGTGCCCAGACAGAGGCGGGAGACGACCAGGCCCAGTCGTCCGACGTGCGTGTACTCCATGTGCAGCAGTCTACGTCTGGGTCGTCGAACGCTCGACGACCGCCGCGTGATCCTCTCGAGCCCCGGTCTCGGACTCGGTCTCGGCGAGCCGCCCGTCGCGCTCGGGGTCGCGGGCGCCGCGCACGAACATGAACGCCACGGTGATGACCGCGCCGAGCACACCCGCCCCGATCAACGTGGCGTCGGCGCCGAAGGCGCCGGCCAGCGGCCCCACGATGGCGAACGACAACGGCACGCCGGCGATCGAGATCATCCAGTCGAGACTGATCACGCGGCCCAACAGATGCCGAGGCACGAGCCGTTGGAGGATCGTGTACCAGAGGACGACGAGCAGCGCGATCGCGCCCTCGGCCACGAAGCCGAACACCATCGCCTGCCAGATCGCCGTCGCGAGCCCGAAGCCCGCGGTCATCAGCATGCCGAGCGCCCATGCCACGTACATGACCGTGAGCGGTCGGCGCGGCAGGGTCCCCCGCTGCCCCATCAGGAGTCCGACGATCACGGAGCCGAGGCCACCGGCTCCGAACACGAGCCCGAGCGCGAACCCGTCGCCGCCGAGGTCGTTCGTGACGACGTAGGGAACCAGCACTTCCCAAGGACCCCACACGCACAGCAGGCTGACCGTGGCGGCGACCAGCGCTGCCCAGATCCACGTCTGACCTCGCACGTAGCGGATGCCCTCGGCGATCTCCGCCCAGATGCCCGACGACGTATCGGCGTTCGAGACGTGGCGTGTGCGGATCAGGAAGATCATCACCGCGGACCACGCGAACGTACCGCCGTCGACGAGGAAGGCGCCGCCGACCCCGATGAGTCCGCTCAGCACTCCCCCGATGA
>DASVGA010000135.1:0-2777 GCA_036379795.1 Actinomycetota bacterium
CGAGCCGACGCGAGCGCATGCGGAGCCATTCCGAAGAGATGAGCCCGATCACGCCGAACCCGCCTCGGGCTCGTCGCGGGTCAGTTCGAGGAAGACGGTCTCGAGATCGACCTCGTCGGGGCGAAGCTCGGTCACGAACAGGTCGTGGTGGGCGAGCGTTCGCGACACCCGCTCGGACTCGACCGCGGGAAGCGACACCCGCAGCGAGTCCTCACCCATCGTGGCCTCGATGCCGGCGGCCGTCAGCGCGGCGAGCCCCGCGGGCAGGTCGGCGAGCCTCACCACCAACCCCTCGGCCCCGCGCGAGGCGAGCACCTCACCGACCGGGCCGGAGGCGACGAGCTTCCCCCGCGCGACGATCGCGACACGATCGGCGGTCTGCTGGATCTCGGAGAGGATGTGGCTCGAGACGAACACCGTGCGTCCCTCCGCCCCGAGCGACCTGAGCAGCCGGCGCACGTCGACGATCCCGGCGGGGTCGAGGCCGTTGGCGGGCTCGTCGAGCACGAGCAGCGCGGGGTCCTTCAGCATCGCGGCCGCGATGCCGAGGCGCTGCTTCATGCCCAGCGAGTAGTTCTTCACGAGGTCGCCGGCTCGGTCCATGAGGTCGACCCGCTCGAGCGCGGCGTCGACGGCGGAGCGGCCGATGCGGTCGATGCGCGCCAGGATCTCGAGGTTGCGTCTGCCGGAGAACCGAGGGAACAGCGCCGGGCTCTCGACGATCGAGCCCACACGGCGGATCGACGACGGCAACCCGCGCGGCACGTCGGCGCCGAGCAACCGGACCCGTCCGGCGCTCGGCGCCACCAGCCCGAGCAGACACCGGATCGTCGTGGTCTTCCCGGCCCCGTTCGGCCCGAGGAAGCCGAACACGCCGCCTTCCGGCACATCGAGGTCGAGGGTGTCGACCGCGAGCGTGCGTCCGCCGCGGAGTCGCCGGTACTCCTTATGGAGCCCCTCGACCTCGATCACGCTCGCCATCTGCGGCTCACTGTATCGGTGGTCGGGACGTCAGGCGCTCTGTACGAGCGACAACGTCGTGATGCCCCCACGTTCGTCGTCCTTCGAGGGGTCGTAGCGGAACCCCAACGGGTGCGCCCATCGCGCGAGCTCGCCGGGGCCGGTCGCCGGGGTCGCCAGCAGGAACCGCACGAGCTCGCCCTTGAGCAGTTTGTTGCGATGCGAGACCGTGGTCAGCGCACCGCCACGACCGGGCTCGAGGAACCGCACCGACCACTGATGTATGTCGTCGGGAGCCCGCCATGCCGCCGAATGCTCGTCGGGAAGCGGGTTCCACACGATGCGGCCGCGCGCCACCTCGGCCAGCCGAGCCGACAGCTCGTCACGCCACCAGGCCGAGAGCGTGCCGAGCCTCCCGAGGCGGGCGCCCATCTTCAGCTTGTAGTCGGGGATCGGATCGTCGGGCGCGACGAGTCCCCAGAGGCCGGAGAAGATGAGCACGCTCGCACCGAGGCGGCGCCGGTGCGAGGCCGAGAGCGAGCGATGATCGAGCGTGTCGTACAGCACGCCGGTGTAGCGCTCGATCGCCGGCTTCGTCGGTGAGGTCGCGGCCGCCCGGTTCGCCGTCGTCGCGGCGGCGAGCGCAGCGCCCTTCACGCCAAGGAGCCTGTGCCGGTCCGCCTCGGAGCGGCGCATCGAGGTCGCCAGGGCCCCGAGCACCCGTTCGCGGCGCTCGTCGAGATCGACCGCCATGGAGCCGCGCGACCAGGCGGGGCCACCGCCCCCCGCAGCCTTGCCTTCAGAGGGTGGAAGCAGGATCAGCGGAAGCGTCGAGGCCATGGCCGCGACATGATGCCAGCAGGCTCACGTCGCGCTGCGCCCGGATCACTCCGCCGGTCAGGGGATCTCGACGAACAGGCTCTGACGCCACCCGTCCGGGTCCATCGACGTGCCCGCAGTCACGGTGGTGATCGGGTCGACCGCGTTGCCGGCCTGCGCTCCCATCTGTTCCCGCACGAACGCCACGATGTCGGCGACGTTGACGAAGAAGACGGCGTCGTCGTGGGGAACCCGCCCGACCGCGTCGCTGTAGGTCGCATCCGTCGTGATCGAGCGACCGCCTCCCTGCGAACGCTCGATGATCTCGACCATCTCGTCGGGCGACGACGCGACCACGGCCACATCGTCGATGACGCCGTAGGCCACCGGAAGCTCCGCCGGCCCGTCGAGGTAGACGAACGGCACGCCGGCGTGCTCGTCGTCGACCCACCTCCCCCCGGTGGCGATGGCACCACCGAGCTGTCGGGCCCATCGGTCCATGAGGCCACGCATCGCGTCGGGATCGGTCGTCGACACCATCAGCGCTCCTTCGACCGGCAGCATCGACCCGCGGGTGACCTCGACCGCCATGTCAGGTCCGAGGATCGACGTCAGCCCTCCCGGTCCCGTCACACCGAGCCGCTCGAGTTCGGCCGCGGCGGTGGGGTCCTGCGCAGCCAGATCTTCGAGCTGCTCTCCGAACGTCACGTCCAGCCCCGACTGCGCCGCGAGGCCGAAGGCATCGGCCGAGACCAGGTCGATCAACGCGTTCGTGTGATCGCTCCCGAGCAGCCCCTGCTGCTCGTCGGAGAGCTGCGACGCGTCGACGCCGGCGAACGAATCGATGGCGAACCCGTCGGACTCGGCCGAGACCGTCAAGCCCACGCCTTCGAACCCTTCGGCGTTGAGCTGGTCAGCGGTCATGCCCGCTTCCGCCATGGAATCCTGGAGGGATCCCATGAGCTCCTCGATGTTCGCGTACGCCATCGCGAGGTGCT
>DASVGA010000136.1:0-8407 GCA_036379795.1 Actinomycetota bacterium
GTCGGCATCGCACGCACCGCCCTGGTCGGATGCTCGATGGGTGGCGCGCTCGCCATCGATGCCACCCTGACCATGCCCGGCCGGGTGTGGGCGCTCGTGGCCGTCGCTCCGGGGCTCGGAGGGTTCGTGGAGACCGAGGACGAGGAAGCGTGGTGGGACGAGCGGAGCGAGCCGATCGAGGCCGCGATGGAAGCCGGAGACCTGGAGCGGGCGCAGGATCTCGCCCTCGGGATCTGGGCGCCGCTCGGCGTCGACGACCAGGCGGGCGCCCGCATCAAGCAGATCGCGCGCGACAACATCCACGAACTCACGATGGACGAGTCGGGCGCGGAGCAGCTCGACCCGCCCGCCGCCATGCGATTGGCCGAGATCGATGTGCCGACCCTGGTCATCGAGGCCCGCCACGATCCCGCCGACATGCGCCGGGCGGCGCAGTTCATCGCCCGCGAGGTGCTCGACGGACGGCTCGTCGCGATCGACACCGACCACGTTGTGAACATGCGTGCCCCCGAGGCGTTCGACGATGCTGTGCTCGCGTTCCTCGAGGAGATGGCTCCGCGCTGACGGCTCGGCGCGGGCGGCAGCACGGCTACTTGCGCTGGGCGTCCTCGCGGGCAGACTGGAACTCGTCGATCACCTTCTGGGCCAGGTGCTGAGGCATCTCCTCGTAATGGGAGAACGTGGCCGTGTACGCCCCCCGGCCACCGGTCATGGAGCGCAGGTCGATCACGTAGCGCGCGACCTCGGCCTGTGGCACCTGGGCGCTGATGCGCTGCTTTCCCCCGCCCAACTGCTCCATGCCGGCGATCTTGCCCCGCTTGGAGTTGAGGTCGCCCATGATGTCGCCGGTGTAGGCCTCGGGCACGATCACCTCGAGGTCGACGATCGGTTCGAGCAACGCGACGCCCGCCTGGTCCACCGCGTCCTTCAGCGCCATCGATCCGGCGATCTGGAACGCCATGTCGGAGGAGTCGACCGGGTGGAACTTGCCGTCGACCAGCGTGACCTTGAGGTCCACCATCGGGTTCCCGCTGATCACGCCCTCGGACATCGTCTTCACGATGCCCTTCTCGATCGACGGGATGAACTGGTGGGGGATCGCCCCTCCGAAGATCTTGTCCTCGTAAACGAAGCCCTCGCCGTGGGCGAGCGGCTCGATCTCGATGTTGCAGACCGCGTACTGACCGTGGCCACCCGTCTGCTTCACGTGCCGTCCGAGCCCCTTCGCGCTGCCTCGGATCGTCTCTCGGTAGGCGATCTTGGCGGGGGAGGTCGTGACCTCGACGCCGAACTTGCGTTTCAGCCGCTCGACCATGACCTCGAGGTGAGCCTCACCCATGCCGTGCATGACGGTCTCGTGCGTCTCCTCGTTGCGGGAGACACGCAGCGTCGGGTCCTCCTCGCGCAGGCGCGAGAGCCCGGTCGCGAGCTTGTTCTCGTCACCCTTGGTCTTGGGGGCGATCGCGTAGGCGAGCAGTGGTTCGGGCAGGCCGATGACGGGCACCTGCACGGGTTCGCCCTTTGCCGAGAGGGTGTCGCCGGTGTGGGCCTGCTGGAGCTTCGCGACCGCCCCGATGTCGCCCGCCGCCACCTGCGACACCGACTCGTGCTCCTTGCCGACGAGCGTGAAGAGCTGACCGACGCGTTCGTCGATGGATTGGGTCGCGTTGTGCACCGTGGAATCGGGCCGGATCGCGCCGCTGAAGACCCGGAACATCGTGATGTGACCCACGAAGGGGTCGGACAGGGTCTTGAACACGAACGCTGCGAGGGGCGCGGCAGGGTCGCAGGCCCGCTCGCTCTCCTGCCCCTCCTTGTCGAGCACCGTCATGGGCGACCGGTCGAGCGGGGAGGGGAACTCTTCGACGATGAAGTCGAGGAGCCGGTCGATGCCGATCGCCTTGGCCGCCGACCCGACGATCACGGGTGCGAGCCGGGCGTTGGCGAACCCGAGCTTGGCGCCGCTCACGATGTGCTCCTCGGGAAGCGTGCCCTCCTCGAGGTACTCCTCGATCAGCGCGTCGTCGGATTCCGCGACGGCCTCGATCAGCTTCTCCCGGGCGGGATCGGCCATCTGATGGATCTCATCGGGCCACTCCGACTCTTCGGCCTTCGGCCCCGACGGATAGCGGTCGGCCTTCTCGTGCAGCAGGTCGGCGATGCCCGCGAACTCGTGTTCGGCGCCGATCGGCAGCTCGAACGGCGCGACCTGGTTGCCGAACGACGAGACCAGCTGGTCCAACGTGGCCTGGAAGTCGGACCGTTCCCGGTCGAGCTTGTTCACGAAGATCGCACGCGGGAGCCCCGCTTCGACCGCGAGCTCCCACGCGACCTCGGTCTGCACCTCGACCCCGTCGACGGCGGAGACCACCACGATGACGGCGTCGGCGGCCCGGATCGCCGAGCGCATGTCGCCGATGAAATCGGCGTAGCCGGGCGCGTCGAGCACGTTGATCTTGACGCCGTCCCATTCGACCGGCGCCATCGAGAGGGAGACCGAGATGCCCTTGCGCTGCTCGTCGGGGTCGTGGTCGCTGACGGTGTTGCCGTCCTCCACGGTGCCCATGCGTGTGATGGCTCCGGAGGCGAACAGCATCGCCTCGAGCAGCGTGGTCTTGCCCGAGCCGCCATGGCCGACCAGCAGGACGTTGCGGATGTCCTTCGCGTCGTAGGTCTTCAACGCGCGCTCCTCCTGTTCGGCGACGCTCAGCGGTCGGGCGTGAGGGTCCGGGCATCCTATCGGAGGAGGGAGTTGCTACGCTCGGCCGTCTGCGCTCATGGTTCGGTTCGAACGACAGCCGCCGGGCACCGCCCTCACCCGCTCGACCCTGTCGCTGGGTGCGCTGCTCGCTGCCTCGGCGGCATGGTTGGTGGTGACCCGAGTGCCCGGGCCTGCCGCCGTGGCGGCGCTCCTCGCGGGCGTGTTGCTGCTCATCGGCGGACACCGCGCGAACCACGGCGCCGGAGGTCCTTCCGACCGCATGCTCGACGAACTCCTCGATCGAGTGTGGGACGGCGCTGTGCTGGGCACGATCGCCTGGGTCGCGCACGGCGATGAGCCCGGCGTGACCCTGGCCGCGCTCGCGGCGCTGTGCCTCAGTGCGCTCTCGGCGTACGTGCGCGCCCGTGGCGCGTCACTCGCCTACAGCGTGGAGGAGAGCCACCTCACCCGCGGCTTGCGCTACGGACTCGTCGTGGCGGGGGTCGCCCTCGATGCGGCCTGGGCCCTGTGGCTCGCGGCGGCGGTGTCCGGGCTCGCCGTCGTGGTGCGCACCTCACAGGTCGCCCGCGAGGAGCGCTCGTCGCAGATCGCCCGGCAGGGACCGCGATGACGGCGCGGGAAGACGAGAGCCTGCGGGAGTCGTTCGCGTTCCACCTGTATCGCTCGGTCGCCTGGCTCGGCCGAACGCTCCCCGAGGGGCCCGGCCGGCGCGTCTTCCGGCGCGCCGGCCTCCTCGCGTTCGAGTTCGCACCCGGCGCGCGCTCCGTGGTGGCCCGCAACCTCTCCCAGGTGCTCGGACGAGCGCCCGGTGACCCGCTGGTCCGCTGCGTGACGCGTGAAGCCTTCGCCTCCTACGCCAGGTACTGGTTCGACTCCTTCCGCTTCGCGATCGAGGCGCCCGAGGCCGTGGCTCGGCGCTTCGAGGCGGTCGGGGCTCACCACCTCTGGCAGGCGCTCGATGCCGGGCGGGGCGCGATCGTCGCGCTGCCCCACATCGGCAACTGGGATGCCGCCGGCCCGTGGCTCCGATCGCAGGGGCGCCCGGTGACCGCGGTCGCCGAGCAGCTCCGCCCGCAACGTCTGTACGACCTGTTCGTCGAGAATCGGACCTCGTTCGGCGTGGAAGTGGTGGGCCTCGGCGACGCCGGGATCGGGCGGGTGCTCGCGTCGCGCCTCGAGACGGGGTCGATCGTGGCGCTCGTCGCCGACCGCGATCTCACCGGTAACGGCGTCGAGGTCACCATGTTCGGGCGGGAGCGGCGGCTGCCGGCCGGGCCCGCCCTGCTGTCGCTCACGACCGGTGCCCCGTTGCTCGTGACGCCGGTCTTCCAGACGGAGCGTGGGTGGCGATGCGTCATGACGTCCCCGCTCGAGATCGAGCCGAGCGGTGATCGACGCGCCGACGTGCGGGCGTTGACGCAGCGCATGGCCGACGAGTTCGAGCGCTCGATCGCCGCGGCGCCGTCCGATTGGCACATGTTCCAGCCCGCGTGGAAGGACTGAGCGAACGTGCGTGTCGCCCTCGTCTGCCCGTACGACCTGGATGCCGCCGGGGGCGTGCAGGTGCACATCGCCGACCTCGCCGCGCAGCTCGAGGAGCGGGGACATGTCGCGGAGGTCTTCGGCCCGGGTGCAGGCGGGCTCGGCCGGAGCGTGCGCGTTCCGTACCAGGGCACCGTGGCGCCGATCGCACCGTGGCCTGCCGTGCTCAGAGCACGCCGAGCGCTGGAACGGTTCGCCCCCGACATCGTGCACGTGCACGAGCCGTTCACGCCGAGCACGTCGATGTGGGCGACGCTCGGCGCCGCCGCGCCGGTGGTGGCGACCTTCCATGCGTGGCTCGACCGGTCGCTGCTGTATCGGCTCGCCGGTCCGATGCTGGCCCCGGTGCGCCGTAGGCTCGCGGCGACGATCGCGGTCTCGCGGGCTGCGGCGTCGTTCGTCGAGCAGGCCGTGCCGGGGCTCGAGCCACAGGTCGTTCCCAACGGCATCTCGGTGGAACGATTCGCGCACGCGAGGCCGCTCGAGTGGCCGGCCGGCCGGCGCATCGCGTGGGCGCACCGGCTCGACCGGCAGAAGGGCTTCCCGGTCATGGTCGAGGCGTTCAGGCGTCTCGCGGCCGATCGCGACGACGTCTGGCTCACGGTGTGCGGCGACGGCGCCGACCGCAGGGCGGTCGACGAGCTGCCCTCTGAGATGCGAGAGCGGGTCGTGATGCTCGGACGGCTCGCGCATGCGAAGGTGCCGCTCGTGCTGGCGGGCGCCGACGTCGCCGTTGCCGCCGCCACCGGACAGGAGAGCTTCGGGATCGCGCTGATCGAGGCCATGGCGGCCGGTGTGCCGGTCGTCGCCACCGACATCGAGGGCTACCGCGAGGTCGCGACCCATGGAGTCGACGCGCTGATCGTGCCGCCCGGTGATCCCCACCCCCTGGCGGCCTCGATCGGGTCGATCCTCGACTCGCCAGGGCTCGCGTCGAGCCTCGTGGGGGCGGGGCGGGCCCGGGCCGCCTCGTTCGATTGGTCCGAGGTCGCCGAGCGCATCGAGTCGGTCTACCGGTCGGCCCTCGGCTGAGCGTCGCTACGATAGGCCGCGATGTCACCCGCCGTCTGGATCTCGCTCGGCCTCGTCGCCCTGGTGCTGCTCGCGTTCGTCTGGCTGTACAACCGGCTGGTGCGCCTGCGCACGCGCACCGACGACGGGTGGGCCACGATCGACGTGCAGCTGCGGCGGCGCTACGACCTGATCCCCAACCTCGTCGAGACGGTGAAGGGCTACGCGGCCCACGAGCGG
Organism: Actinomycetota bacterium; assembly: GCA_036379795.1. Classification (GTDB taxonomy): domain Bacteria; phylum Actinomycetota; class UBA4738; order UBA4738; family HRBIN12; genus JAOUEA01. Next base: position 5,516 of record DASVGA010000136.1, read on the forward strand.
GAGCTGTTCGAGCGCGTCACCGAAGCACGGACATCGGCGATCGCGGCCGGAGGGGTCGCGAACCAGGCGAGCGCCGAGAACGCCGTCACCGCGGGGCTCGCGAAGCTGATGGCGGTCGTCGAGGCCTACCCGCAGCTCGAGGCCGATGCCCAGTTCCTCGCCCTACAGGAGGAGCTCGTGGGCACCGAGTCGAAGCTCGCCTACGCCCGTCAGTTCTACAACGACCAGGTGCGGCTGTTGAACACCGCCATCGGCACGTTCCCGTCGAACCTCGTCGCGCGGGCATTCGGGTTCACCGAACGGCCCTTCTTCGACATCGACGACCCGGTCGGCGCCCCGATCGCCGTCGACCTCGGGCGAGGCGAGTAGATGCACGAACAGATCGCCTCGAACAAGCGGAAGTCCGTGCTGCTCGTGATCGGCGCCTTCGTGTTCTTCGGCGGCGTCGGCGCGGCGATCGGCTATATCTTCGGCACCGGCATCACGGGCCTCGTGATCGCGCTCGTCGTGGCGACCGTGCTCTCGGTCACGTCCTACCTGTACGGCGACAAGCTCGTGCTGGCCTCGTCCCGCGCTCGCGAGGTGTCCGCCGCGGACGAGCCGCGCCTGCACAACCTGGTCGAAGGGCTCGCGATCGCAGCGGGCATCCCGAAGCCGCGCATCTACGTCGTACCCGAGCAGGCGCCGAACGCGTTCGCGACCGGGCGTGACCCCGAGCATGCGTCGATCGCGGTCACCGAAGGGCTGCTCGCGATCATGGACCGGGTGGAGCTCGAGGGCGTGATCGGGCACGAGCTCGCCCACGTGCTCGACCGCGACATGCTGCTCGGCACGATCGTGGCGACGCTCGTGGGCGCCGTCGTGCTGATGGCGGAGTTCCTGATGCGCTCGTGGTTGTGGGGCGGGCTCGGCGGGCGGCGGGGCAACGACAGCAACGGCGGCCCCGCGACGTTGGTGCTGTTCGCGGTCGGGTTCGCGCTGATGGTGTTGGCGCCGATCGCGGGCCAGGTCATCAAGAGCGCGGTCTCGCGCAACCGGGAGTTCCTGGCCGACGCGCAGGGCGCGATGCTCACGCGGTATCCGCCCGGGCTCGCGTCGGCGCTTCGCAAGATCGGCGCCTCCCCGACCGCGATGCACTCGGCCAACAACGCCACTGCGCACCTGTGGTTGTCGCAGCCGTCGCGGATCGAAGGGGAGAAGATGGGTTCGCTCGAGAAGATCTTCGCGACGCACCCTCCGATCGCGGAGCGCATCGCGCGCCTGGAGGACATGTGAACGCAGATGTGACGTTCGTGTCGAACTCACCTCAGGTGTTTGGAAGCTTGTCCCTGCGGGTCTAGCATCGCTCCGCCGGTCCGACCGGACCAGGCCCCCACACGTTCGACGAACCCGCTCACATCCGACGTTTCCCAGGAGGTCCCTTCAGCGTGGCTCTCACCTCACGAGGCAAGGCGGTCGTCGCCGGTGGCGCGGTCGTCGCCGTGCTCGGCGGCGGCATCGGAGCGCTCGCGCTCTCGGGCAACGCGCCCGACGTCGGCGATATCGTTCAGGCCGTCGTCCCCGGAGACCCGGTGCAGCCGTGTCCGCTGACCGGCGAGGTGCTGCCCGGCGACGCCGCTCCGCCGGAGCGGCCCGTGCTCGCGGTCAAGGTCGAGAACACCCCGGACGCCCAGCCGCTCGCCGGTCTCGAGGGCGCCGACATCGTCTACGAAGAGGTCGTGGAAGGCGGCATCACTCGCTTCGTCGTGCTCTTCCACTGTGACGACGCGAAGCGCATCGGCCCGGTCCGCAGCATCCGCTCGACCGACCCGGGCATCCTGGCGCCCTTCAGCGAGCATCCCCTCCTCGCGTTCAGCGGCGGATCCAAGGGCGTGCGGTCCATCGTCGAGGACGCCGGCATGACCACGCTGGACGAGGACAGCGCCACCAAGGCGTTCGAGCGTGACGGGGACCGCGTCGTGCCGCACAACCTGTTCACCGAGACCGAGGCGCTGTGGGCCAAGGGGCTCAAGCGCGCCGAGGGTGAGCCCGCGCCCGAGCCGGCGTTCGTCTACAACGACGAGGTGCCGTCGCCGAGCAAGAAGGCTCGAAGCGCCACGGTGGTCTTCTCGGGGCTCGCGACGGCCGAGTGGCGCTGGGCCAAGGGCCAGTGGGTCCGTTACCTCGAGGGCTCCCCGATGCTGCTCGAGAACGGCGATCCCATCACCACCGACAATGTCGTGATCCAGGTCGTGAAGACGACCGAGAGCGACTTCCAGGACGTCTCGGGCTATCCCTCACCCGAGGTCGACCTCACGGGCTCGGGCAAGGCGTGGGTCCTCCGCGACGGCAAGCTGATCGTCGGCACGTGGGAGCGCTCCGACGAGGCCGACTTCACGACCTTCCGCACGAAGTCGGGCGACGAGATCGCGCTGAAGCCGGGCACGACCTACGTGGAACTCGCCCCCAAGGGCATGTTCGACGCCCAGATCTCGTTCGGCTGAGACCGTTGCGGGCTCACCGCTCGAGCATGGTGCGGTAGATCGCGTGCGCCTCGGCGAGGGTGTGTGGCGCGACCTCCCGGCGAACCCGTGCGAGCACCTCGGTCTTGGCCGCGTCCCGTGAGGCCGACGGGCGAGGGATGACCGCCTCGAGCCGAGCGCCCGAGCCTTCCCGCGACCGGTAGTCCCGCTCGATCTCGCTTTCGATGCGAGCCACGTTTGCGGCGGTGTGCTCGAACAGGCCGAACGACGTTCCGAAGCGGGCGTTGAGGCGCTCGATCGCGGTGCCGAAGCTGCCGACCACCTCGTCGAAGGTGGCGGTCACGAACGAACCGAGCACCGGCACCAGCGGTGCGTAGAACCGGAGATAGCCGCGCATCGCCGCGCGCACGCTCAGGTCGGGGTTGCGGAT
>DASVGA010000137.1:0-3080 GCA_036379795.1 Actinomycetota bacterium
AGCTGCTCCGCATCGAGGAGGAGCTCGGCGAGCAGGCCAGGTACGCGGGCGGCCGGGCGCTGCCGAACTCGCCACCGGGGGGCTTCTAGCGCATGAGCGCATCGGCCACTTCCCCGGCCGTCGAGCGGAACGCGAGACCGAGTCCGCCCGTCACCGGCGTCACGCGCGGCGCGAACCGCGCTCCGCGCCGCGCTCCCGGACGTCACGAGGTAGCTCGCGGCCATGTCTCCACCCCGCGGCTCACCGCGCGCGCCGCCGTGCTCTGCGTGGTGGTGCTGTTCATGCTCACGCTCGCGGTCGCGCCGCTGCGCGGGCTCATCGACCAACGTGCGCAGCTCACCCGGCTCGAACGCCGGGCCGACGTGCTCGCCGAGCGCAACGCCGAGCTCGAGGAGCACATCGGGCGCCTCAACGATCCGATCTACCTCGAGCGCGTGGCGCGACAGTGCCTCGGCATGGTGCGACCGGGGGAGACGGCGTTCGTGATGGTCCCGGCGCACGGGGCGCTGCCGTCGCCGGAATGCTGAGGTCCCTGGCTCACCGCCATCACCCGGCTCACCGTTCGAACGCGATCATCAGCGACTCGGCGACCTGCTCGTAGCCGAGCGCCCGATAGATCCCGTTCGACGTCGGGTTCCCGAGGTCCGTGTACAGGAAGCACGCTCCGGCGCCAGCTGCGAGCATGCGCAGACTGACCTCGGCGACGAGGTTCGACGCGTAGCCTCGTCCGCGCTCCGGGGTGGGTGTGTACACGGGCCCGACGCGAGCCCCGCCGCGGATACGGATCCATCCGCAGAGCGAGACCGGGCGACCGCCCGTTTCCCAGAGGGTGAATCCGGTCGACTCGCCGCCGTCGAGCCTCGAGCCACGATGCGTGCAACGGCATGCTCGTCGCGAACGATCGCAGCCAGGGCTTCGGCTTCGAACTGACGCATCCATCGTTCCAGCAGCCCGCGATCGTGGGGCACGGCCGGGCGAGCGCTGCCCTCGGCGGGGCGCGGCATCGAGACCGAGCTCAGCGTGTAGACACCCTGCGCGATCGTGGTTCTGGCCGTCGCGCCGGTGGCAGCGACCCAACGGTCGGCGAACCGTGACACCCACGGCGTGTTCGCGGTTACCCCTGGAAGGTCGATCTCGTCGACCGTGAGCCGCTCGACGAGGCCATCGATCGCGTCGTCGTGCAGAGGATCGGCGAGCACCACGTTATACGGAGGAGTCCGGATCGCGGCGGCGACCGGCTCGCCATCGTGCTCGACGACCCACAACGATGCCTCGGCGTAGGAGTCGGGCCGGTCCAGCAACGACTGCACGATGCCGAGCACGAGGTTGTTCGCTGCGGGATCTCGTTCGATGACGGGCGCCGCCTCGCGAGCGAACGCCTCCAGATCATCGAGGCGCGTCACCCGCATCGAGCGATGTTAGCGATGTACGGCCCATCGAGGGTGTCGCTACTATGAGGAGCCGTCTCCTCGTGGGCGAGGCACGACCTGTCAGGAGAGAGATGAGACCGCCTGCGATTCAGGTTCAGGACCCTCCCGCCGGTGTCATATGGCAGGGGTGGGTCGCCGTCCCGTGGAGGGCATCGATCTTCGCCCTAGTCGGTGCGGTCATCGGAGGTGTCATCGGCAGCGTGCTGGTCGATGCGCGCGTCATCCAGTCCGGTTCGAGCGAGAAGATGGGTCTGGCGGTGGTCGGCGTCCTCGCAGGCGCGATCGCCTGGTTCCTGACCGCCCTGGCCGGCATGTTCGGCGTCCGCAACGCCGAGCCGCCGAGCCGCGACGAGTCGATCTCACTCGCCGTCATCGCCGTCGGGTTCGTGTGTGCCGCTCTGATCCTGGCATCGGTGCTGCCGATGTTCGAGGACGCGTTCAAGGATCCACGCATGTTCCGTCTGCAGCGGTTGATCTGGCTCGATGGTGGGCTCGCCGCCTCGACCTGCGTCGTCGTCGCTCAGCGACGTCTGCGGCCGCATGTTTCGATCGTGCTCATGACGGTCATCGGGCTCGGTTTCCTCGCGGTCGCGATCTGGCAGTTCCTTCCGTTCCTCGACGAGTGCGCTCCGAACGCCACGGGCGAGCTATTGTGCCGCACCGCCTTCTGATCACACGTTCGCAACATCTCGATCGAGCCTCCCCATGTACAGATGGAGCCGAACGCGTCAGTCTCGATATCGAGTGGCTCGCGGCTACGGGCCCGACCGTCAGCAGGAGCGGCATGAGATCTCCCGAACTTCAGTCCGGGCTCCCCCAGGCGAGGGGGGGAAGGGCGGGGTCGACGCGGGCGCTCGCCGTTCCGGCGATCGGGGCGATCTTCGCGCTTGGAGGGGTCGTCGTCGGAGGGATGACGGGCAACCTCTGGCTCGACGCCGGCCTGATCCAACCCGGGACCAGCTCCGCGATGCCCGCCGCCGCGGTAGCGACGCTCGGGGGCGCGATCGCGTGGCTCGTGAGCGTCCTCACCTGTCTGTCCGTGTTCCGCCACGATGCGCCGCCGACCCGCGCGGAAGCCGCGATCCTCGTGCTCTGTGCGCTCGCAGCGTTGGGAGCCGGGTTCCTGCTCGCCCAAGCGATGCCCAACTTCGAGGATCGGTGGAAGGACCCGCGGATGTTCCGCCTCCAGCGACTGATCTGGCTCGACGCGGCTCTCGCGGCGGGGACATGTCTGATCGTGGCCTCCCGGCGCGCCGGCGCTTGGTCGTCGATCCTGCTCACGAGCGTGCTCGGTTCGATCGTGCTCGGGATCGCAGCCTGGCAGTTCTGGCCCTTCTTCGCGGCCTGCGCACCCATCGCCGGCGGTACGGGTTGCCGCGCGGGGTTCTGACCACAGCATCGCAACATCCGATCGAAGTCGATCTCTGTACGGGGCGACTCGAGGGTGCAGGCTGAAGCGGTTCTCACCAGGAGAGCACGTCAGGAGCGACATGAAGTCTTCGGAGGATCCCGCTCGAACCGTTCCCGCGACTGGTGTGTGGGAAGGGTTCGGCCAGACGCGGAGGGCTGCCGTTCCTATCGCCGGTTGCATCGGGGCCCTATTCGGGGTCGTGGTCGGATACTTCGTCGGGAGGCGTCTCGGCCATGATC
>DASVGA010000138.1:0-3449 GCA_036379795.1 Actinomycetota bacterium
GGTGCGCTCATCCGCGGAAGTCCTCCCCCTGCTCGAACCACGTCTTCAGATGGAAGGCATCGGTTCGGGTGTCGATGCAGACCCGCTTCCACGAGACGTACTCCTCGATGCCACGCACGCCGAGCTCCCGGCCGATGCCGCTCGCGTGTCGGCCTCCGAACGTGGTCTCGGCGTGGCGCAGGTAGTAGCCGTTCACCCACACGTCGGCGAAGTCGAGCGACCGCGCCACGCGGAGCGAGCGGCTCGCGTCGCCGCTCCACACCGATGCGCCGAGCCCGAAGCCGGTGGCGTTGGCGAGTGCGAGCGCCTGGGCCTCGTCGTCGAACCGGGTGACGGTGAGCACCGGTCCGAACACCTCTTCCTGGTTCACCCGGCTCTCCACGGGCACGTCGACGAGCACCGTGGGACCGAGGTACAGATCGGTGGGATCGCCTTCGTCACCACCCAGAACCGCCTTGCCACCGTCTTCCTGGGCGATCGCGATGTATCGCAGGGCCGCGTCGTACTGGGTTCGCGAGGCCATCGGTCCCACCAGGACTCGGTCGTCGAAGGGGTCGCCCATGGGCAGGGCGCGGCTCCGATCGACGATGCCCTCGAGCACCTCGTCGTAGACCGCATCGTGCACCAGCAGCCTGGTGCAGGCGGTGCACGACTGCCCCGAGTACATGAACGCCCCGTACGCAAGCGCGTCGAGGCACCTGGAGAGATCGGCGTCGTCGAACACGAGAGCCGGAGCCTTGCCGCCACACTCGAGCGAGACGCGCGCGAGGCGCGCGGCCGCGGCCGTGGCGATCGCGATGCCGGTCGCCGTCGAGCCGGTGAACGCGACCTTGTCGACGCCCTGATGCCGCACCAGCGCTTCGCCGGTGGGCGAGCCCGGACCGTGCACGAGGTTGATGACCCCGGGGGGGAACGCGCCGGTCTCGTCGGCGAGCTCGACGACGAGCGCGGTGGAGGCAGGAGTGAGTTCCGAAGGCTTGATGACGACCGCGCACCCGGCCGCCATGGCGGCGCCGAGCTTGCGGATCAACAGATCGATCGGGTCGTTCCACGGGATGATCAGGGCGGCCACCCCCACCGGCTCCGGGATCTCCATGTCCCACAGGGAAGCGTCGGGCGCGCCGACGAACCGTCCGTCGAGGGCTCGCGCGGCTCCCGCATAGAAGCGCAGGCGGTCGATCGCGCCCGCCACCTCGCGGCCGCGACCGACGCGGACGGGCTTGCCCATCTCACGTGCGATCAGCTCGCCCGCATCGCGCTCACGAGCTTCGAGCGCGGCGGCGAGCGCCGAAAGCGCGGCGGCGCGGTCCGCGGCACGGCGATCTGCCCATGAACCGTCGTCGGCCGCGGCGCGCGCGGCGTCCACCGCGGCGGCCACCCCTGCGGCGTCGGTGACGGGGGCCGAGGCGACCGTCTCCGCCGTCGCCGGGTTGACGCTCTCGAACGACTCACCCGCACCGGCGACCCACGAGCCTGCCACGTAGTTCTGCAGCTGCATCCGTCCTCCTCAGTCGGTTTCGGCGATCACGGCCCCCAGGGTGTCGAGGGCGGCGGTCAGGTCGTCGCGCTCGATCACGAGCGGCGGTGAAACCTTCACGACCTCATCGTGATAGCCGCCTCGCCCGACGATGACGCCGCGCTCGCGCGCCGCCGCCGCGACCGCCTTCGCCCGGCGCGCATCTGGCCGGCCGTCGTCGTCGACGATCGGCAGCCCGTACCACAGTCCCTTCGCCTGCACCGGCCCGACGCCCGGCAACGAGGCGATCGCGGCGATCTTGTCGTCAGCGACCTCGGTGGCGAGGGTGGCTGCCCGTGCGGGCAGGTCCTCGTCGCGAAGCACCCCGATCGCCGCCACCGCAGCGGCCAGGTTGAGGTTGTTCGTGAGGAAGGTCGAGGAGTAGGCGTCGGGCTCGAGCACGCTCATGGCCTCGTCGGTTCCGAGCACGGCGGCGGCCGCGAGCCCCCCGCCGATGCCTTTGCCGACCGTCATGAGGTCGGGCACGACCCCGCTGTGCTCGGTTGCCCACATGCGTCCGGTTCGACCGCAGCCAGCCTGGATCTCGTCGACGATCAGCAGGGCTCCCGTGCGGTCGCATAGCTCACGCAGCGCCGGCAGGAAGCCTTCGGGCGGCACGACGACGCCCCCGTTGCCCTGCACCGGTTCGACGACGACGGCCGCGGGTTCGCCGACCCCGCCCGCCCGATCGACGAGGCGTTCGAGCGACGTGAGCGTGTGCTCGAGGGCCCCCGGACCCTCACTCGCGCGGGGATACGGCGCGAACTGCGCCTGGGCCGCAACGCCGACCGCATCTCGGTATCGAGCTTTCCCGGCGTAGCCCACGGTGCCGACCGATCGACCGAGGTAACCGCCCTCGAACGCCACGATCGGTGCCCTGGGCCGGCGCACTCGCGCGATCGTGAGCGCCACCTCGTTGGCCATCGATCCCGTGATCGCCGGCAGGAAGCGTGGATGGGCGGGCAGCGCGATCGAGGCGAGCGCGTCGTAGAAGTCCGCGCGAACACGCGACGGATAAGCCGACGAGCAATGCATCAGGTCGCCGGCTTGCTCGCGCACGGCTTCCACCACCTTCGGGTGCTGATGGCCGACCGCGGCAACCGCGAAGGCCGCGTACAGATCGATGTAGCGACGGCCGTCGGCGTCTTCGATGTGCGCGCCCGAGGCCCGCTCCCACACGAAGGGAGGATCCTCGATGAACGAACGCATGCCGGCGCCCTCCCTCGACATCGCCCGGCGGATCACGTCGCGGGCGCCGGTGACCGTGCTCATCACGGCATCATGGCGCGTCGAAGCGGGCCCATCACACCAGCACCTGACCGTCGCTCGCGATCACGCGGCCGTCGACCTCGATCGTGGGGGTCATCACGATGCCGTCGAGGTGCACGTCGCTCACGACCGTGCCGCCGTAGCCTCCGGCCGAGTCACCCATCGCGAGGTGGGCGGTGCCGAGGCGCTTCTTCGACTCCGTGATGTCGTGGGTGATGCGGGCGAGCGGGTTGAGTCCGATCCCGAGTTCGCCGATGTTGGTCGCGTTCTCGACGCCGTCGATGTGTTGGCGGAGCCGCTCGGCTTCGACCCCTCCGTCGATGTTGCTGACGCGTCCCTCGCGCACGGTCCAGACCACCGGCTCGTGCACCGCCCCGATGTCGGTCATGACACGCTCGATCACGATGCGGCCGTCGGTCGTGCCCTCGATCGGGGGCAGCGACACCTCACCTCCGGGAAGCGCCGACACCTGACCCGGCTCACGACAGATGCCCGTGAGCCAGCCCTTGGGCTCCCTGCCCTCGATCGACATCGTGACGTCGGTGCCCGCCGGGGAGGTCACGCGCACCTCCGACCCGCTCCGCAATACGTCGGCGAGCCGGAGCGCCACCTCGCGGATCTGCACGAAGTCGGCGGTCATCGCACCGTCGATCCACGCGTCGTC
>DASVGA010000139.1:0-5395 GCA_036379795.1 Actinomycetota bacterium
CGACCACGCTCTGCCCAGGCGCGATCGCCCGTTGCGGGGAGCGGAACGTCACCGTGAATCCCCCGGACCCCGACGGCTCCACCACCGAGGGCACGTCGTCGCCCCGATAACGAACCCGGACGACCGCTTCGAACGGTCCGCCGTCTGGCGGCTCCCCCGCGACCCACGAGGCGCGATCGGCCACGAGGCCTCGCCGAGCCAGCAGCTCGTCGGGTCCGACCACCACCCGGTTGCTGGCGGCGTCGATCCCGATCACGTACCGAGGCTCGCCGACCGCGACGCCGAGCCCTCGACGCTGCCCGACGGTGAACCCGAACGTGCCGTCGTGCTCGCCGAGCACGCGGCCTTCGCTGTCGACGACCTCACCGCCCGGGTGCACGAGCTCACGCGCTTGGGACCGCACGAAGCCGCCGGCGTCGCCGCTCGGCGCGAAGCAGAGCTCCTGGGAATCGGGCTTCGTCGCGACCGGAAGCCCGAAGCGCTCGGCGTGCGACCGCGTCTCGGCCTTCGTCATCCCGCCGACGGGGAACATCGCCCTCGCGAGTTGCTGCTGCCCCAGCATGTGCAGCATGTACGACTGATCCTTGGCCCGGTCGGCGCTGCGCATGAGCCGCCGTCGCCCTCCGATCCCCGACTCGTTGCGCACGTAGTGCCCCGTCGCCACCGTGTCGACGCCCAGCTCGTCGGCGCGGCGCAGGAACGCCCCGAACTTGATCTCGCCGTTGCAGCGCGCACACGGATTCGGGGTGCGGCCGGCCTCGTGCTCGGCCACGAAGTCACCGATCACGCGTCGTTCGAACTCGGCGGTCATCTCCGCGATCTCGAACGGGAAGCCGCCGATGCGAGCCACCGCCTCGGCGTCGGCGCGTGCGGCCGGTCCGCAGCATCCGTGCTCCACGTCGTCGAGGTGCACCAGGCGCATGTGCGATCCGATGACCTCGTAGCCCTGCTCGTGCAGCAGGCAGGCAGCGACCGACGAGTCGACCCCACCGGACATGGCCACCAACACGGAACCCTTCGCAGACATCGCACAAGGCTACCGCCCGGTCCCCCGTCTATCGTTCGCCCGTGATCGAAGCGCGCTTCGACGATCTGACGCAGGCCTCGGAGTCCTTCCGGATGGTCGGCCCCGGTGGCGTCGTCGAGGCGCGGCGCCCCGACGAGGTCGCCGGGGTGATCGCTGCTGCCGAGGCCGCCGCCGCAAGGGGGTCATGGGTCGCCGGGTTCGTCGCCTACGAGGCGGCACCCGGACTCGACCCGGCGCTCGAGGTGCGTCGGCGCACCGACGGCGACCCGTTCGCGAGCCTTCCGCTCGCGTGGTTCGCCATGTTCGAGGGTCGCGAGCGCACGGTGCTGCCGGAGGCGCAAGACGACCCGAACGACAGCCCGCACGATCGATGGCGGCCATCGGTGGACCGCTCCACCTACGACGCGGCGATCGCCCGCATCCGGGAGCACATCGCGGCCGGCGACACGTACCAGGTCAATCACACCCTGCGTATGCGGTCACGGATCGAAGGCGATGAGCGCGGCCTGTACCGTGACCTGTGCTACGCCCAGCGCGGGGCCTACTCCGCGTACCTGAACCTCGGCCGGTACCGCGTGCTGTCGGCCTCGCCCGAGCTCTTCTTCCGCATCGACGGCGACCGCATCACGACCAGACCGATGAAGGGGACCGCGCCCCGCGGGCGATGGCCGGCCGAGGACGACGCCGTCGCGGAGAGGCTCCGTGGCTCGGTGAAGGACCGAGCCGAGAACGCGATGATCGTCGACATGCTCCGCAACGACATGGGAAGGGTGGCCCGAACGGGCTCGGTCACCTGGAGCGACGTGTTCGACCTGGAGCGCTACGAGACCGTGTGGCAGCTCACGTCCACGGTGTCGGCCGAGCTGGACGCCACCGCGGGCCTCGTCGACGTCTTCCGCGCGTTGTTCCCGAGCGGGTCGGTCACCGGAGCGCCGAAGGTCCGGACGATGGCGATCGTCGCCGAGCTCGAGGATTCACCGCGAGGCGTCTACTGCGGCGCCGTCGGCCTGCTCGCCCCACCGGGCTCGGGGATCCCACGGGCGCGGTTCAACGTGCCGATCCGCACCGTCATGCTCGATGCCGAGACCCGCGTCGCCGAGTACGGCGTGGGGGGCGGCATCACGTGGGGCTCGAGCGCCGAGGGCGAGTACGACGAGCTGCTCGCCAAGGCTCGGGTGCTCACCGCGAGGCGCCCCCGCTTCGAGCTCTTCGAGACGCTGTACCACGATCCGCACGAGGGGTTCCGCCATCTCGACCGGCATCTCGCGCGCGTGCGAGCCTCGAGCGCGTACTTCGGCTTCGCCTTCGACGCCGAGGGGGTCACGACCGCCTTGCACGACGCTGCCTCCCGGTTCCCCGATCGCCCCGCGCGCGTGCGCATCTCGCTCGACCGACAGGGCCGGGTCGACGCCGGTGCGACGGCGCTCGCCGCGGGGAGCGAGCCGGTGAGGATTGCGATCGACGTCGACCACCCGGTCGACCCCACCGACCCGATCCTCTTCCACAAGACGACGCTCAGGGGGGTCTATGAGCGAGCCCTGACACGCCATCCCGATGCCGACGACGTGCTGTTGGTCAACGACCGGGGCGAGATCACCGAGTCGACGATCGCCAACGTGGCGGTGTCGATCGGCGGGCGATGGGTCACCCCCCCACTCGACGCCGGCCTGCTACCGGGCGTGGGCCGTGAGGTCGCCCTCGAGGACGGGTGGCTCGAGGAGGGAACGGTCAACGTCGAAGATCTGGATCGCGCCGATGCGATCGAGCTCGTCAGCGACGTGCGGGGCCGCAGGCGGGTCGTGCTGATCGACTGAGCTCGTCGCTCGCGACCGGCCCCTACTCCGCCTCGGGAGCCCGATCCCCCGGGAAGACGAACGGATGCATCGTGTGCTCGTCGAGCGGGCAGGCGCACAACGGACAGCGAGGCGGCTGCTCGTACACGAGCACGTTGCGCTCGCAGTACGGGCAGTCGCCCTCTCGCATCGCGGGCGGCTCGGCGGTCTCGTTCGTCATGGGCGTCGCGCTCGGGGGGAGCGGTCCACCCCAGCATCGGCACGCTCGGAACCTACCTTGAATCGGGGAGGTTCCCGGCGCTCATTCCCTGTGCCGCACCAGGTATGCCCGTTCAGGTCAGCCAGCTGCTGTACGCCGCTCGGGCCCCCGGCGAACGGCCGACCGCACCGACGGTCGAGGCCCTCCCGTGCGGGAGGGCCTCGGCGCTGTGTCGGGGTGTCGAGGGGGTCAGGCGGCCGCCTTGCGACTCCTGCGTTTGCCCCGCGGCACGTAGCTGTGCACCGGTTCGTGCTGCCAACAGAACTGCCACTTGTTGTATCGCGAGAGCTTCGTGCCGCAGCCTCGTTCGGCACAGATCCGATCGCCTGCGTATTGCCTGTTGGGCCGCGGGAGCGAGCGGACCGATGCGCCCCGGTACGTCTCCTCTGCCACGTCGTTCACATCCTTTCGGACGGGACCGGCGGACGGGAGGGAGTGGCGGCCCCGCTCTGCACGTTGTTCGAACGACGAACGACACCGGTTCATTCCGAAGTGTGGACATCGTGTGACTGCATGGGTTCGGGAGCACCGATGGAGCCCGCCGGTGGATCCTCGCCTCACGCGGAACCGAACCGTGGATCCCGCTTCTCGAGGAACGCCCGCATGCCTTCTCGCTGGTCGGGCGTGCCGAACAGATCGAGGAAGAGCGCCCGCTCCCTGGTGACACCGGCGGGCCCGGGTGTCGCGACCGCCGCGCCGATCGCCGCCTTCGCAGCCGCGAGCGCCAGGCGTGGCCCCTCGGCGAACCCGCGCGCGGTCGCCACCGCCTCGGGGAACACATCGGCCTCCGCGATCACGCGATCGGCGAGTCCCCACGCCAGGGCCTCGTCGGCATCGATCATGCGCCCCGAGTAGACGAGATCCCGCGTGCGTGCAGGACCGACGAGCCGGCTGAGACGCTGCGTGCCTCCGGCGCCCGGGATCACCCCGAGCTTGATCTCCGGCTGGCCCACGGTGGCGTTGTCGGCCAGGAAGCGGAAGTCGGCCCCCAGCGCGAGCTCCAACCCGCCCCCGAGGGCGAATCCCGTCACGGCGGCGATCACGACCTTGGGCATCGTCTCGAGCGCGTCGCAGGCCGCCCCCAGCGCGTCGACGCTCGGTCGCACCTCGTCGGGGCCCCAGTCGGCCATCGCCTTGACGTCGGCGCCGGCCGCGAAGAGACGCTCTCCGCCCCAGACGACCAGCGCGCCCACGTCGTCTCGCTCGTGGGCTTCGGCGATCGCCTCGCCGAGCTCCGTGGCCATCTGCAGGTCGATCGCGTTCGCCGGTGGTCGATCGAGTCGGATCACCCCGACGCCGTCATCGACCTCGAACCGCACGGTCTCCGCCATCGCGCCGCGATGCTACCGGTCGTGTGCGCCGGGCGTCGTGGCCGAGGCGAGCGCCGTCTCGATAGCGTCGACGAGCGGCGTTCGCTCGATCCCGAAGAAGGCCGCGGCGTCGGGGGCGTCAGACCGCACCGGATGCACGAGCGATCCCACGAGGTGCGGCGAGACCTCGTGCCCGAACGATGCCGAGAGGCGTTGCCGCGCAGGCTCGCCGTCGAGGCTCACAGGCTCGCCCACTGGCCCGGAGAGGATGCCGATCAGCTCCCGGGCGGTCACGACGTCGGGCCCCTCGAGGGCCCACGTGCCGTGCAGGTCGGCGTCGAGGTCGTCGGCGACGGCGAGCGCGGCAGCGAGGTCCCCGATCGCGACGGGCGCGACGGCGAGATCCGGCATGCCCCACACGACCGGCGGCGACTCGAGCGCACCGGCCACCACGGCGGCGAACCACGCCGACCCTACGCCCACGACCGGAGCGCTCCGGATCACCGCATGCTGCAGGCCCGAGGTCGTGACGGCTTCCTCGGCGAGCCCTTTCGCGCGTAGGTACGGCGCGGATGCCTCGGGCGACGCCCCGGGTACCGAGACCAGCAGGAAGCGGCGCACGCCCGCGGTGCGGGCGGCTTCCAGAGCCCGAAGCACCGACCGGTGATTGGCGTCCCACAAGGCGTCGTCGTCAGGCTGGTCGGGGCCGCCAACGAGGTGCACGAGCGTGAACACGCCCCCGAGGACCTCGGCGAGAGCGGGAGCGTCGTCGAGCCGGTCGAGCGTGACCTTGGCGCCGAGCGCTCGAAGGCCGTCGGCATCTCCGGCGTCTCGAACCGCGACCCGCACCTCGTCCTTGCGGGCGAGCAGAGGGATCAGGGCGTGCCCTACCGGGCCCGAGGCGCCCGTGACCATGACCGTCATGACGTGACCGATGCTAACGACCGCTCGAGCTACTCGAGCGCCATCAGGGCTATTAGGCTCGGCGGGGATGGATCGTTCCGAC
>DASVGA010000140.1:0-9241 GCA_036379795.1 Actinomycetota bacterium
GCCGATGTGGCGGAGCGACCGCTCGATCTCGGGCGCCCACGAATCGGGGGACTCCGACGCGCCCACCACGGCGATCGAGCGGGGCGCGAGCAGCGGGGTCAGGTCGTATCGGGGCCACCTCGCGCGACGCCGTGGGCTCACGCCGGTTCCCCGCGGAAGCGTGCGTCACGCCACGCGATCGCGGCCTTGAGACCCTCTTCCTGGGTGATACGGCGGAACTCGTCGCGCGCCGGAAGGTTCGCCGTCTCGATCATCACGTCGAGCTCGGTGTTCGACGCCATCGCCGAACGGAAGCCGGCGACGTCCCACGCCCGATTCACCGATCGCTTCGTCGTCTGGATCACGAACGGCTCGTTCTTCGCGATCTCGTTGGCGAGCGCGAGCGTGGCGTCGGCCAGCTCACCGGCTGGTACGACCCGGTTCACCATGCCGATGCGCAGGGCCTCCTCGGCGCTCACGCGATCCTCCCCGGTGAACAGCAGCTCCTTGGCGCGGCGCACCCCGATCACCCACGGCAGGAACATCGACACCACACCCGAGCCGAATCGGATGTCGACGTAACCGAACTTCGCGTCGTCGGCCACGACCGCCAGGTCGCACGCGAGCATCAGATCCGTGCCGCCGGCCAGGCAATATGACTGCACCTGCGCGATCGTGGGCTTCGGACACTCGGTGAGCTCGAGCATGCGCTCGGTCGACAGGGCGAGCTCCTCGTGCCAATAGCGGGCGTCGTGCTCGCCGCCCTCTGCATCCTCGTTCAGGTCGTAGCCCGCACAGAACGCGCGCCCGGCGCCGGCCACGATCACCACACGGACCGAGTCGTCACGGCCGGCCTCGCGTACCGCGACGGAGAGCGCGTCGAGCAGATCGCCGTTCAACGCGTTGAGGGCGTCGGGCCGGTGCATCGTGAGACGCCGCACGGGACCGATGTCCTCGACGAGCAGCACTGGTTCGGCGCCGGTGGCGTCAGTCACAGGGATCCCCTCTCCTCGGAGTCGGCGAGTGGCCGCGATGCTAGCAACGGCCGAGCCGATCCCGAAAACGACGGTCGGCGCTCAGCCGGCGGACAGCATGTCGACGATCTGCTCGGCGGCCCGTCGTCCCGACCTGATGGCGCCCTCCATCGTGCCGTGCCGATCGGCGGTGGTGTGCTCGCCCGCGAACGCGACGCGTCCCACGGGTCGTGAGAACAGCTCCCGCCTCGCCCACGACACCGGATCCCAGCTCGAGTAGGCGCCGAGGGTGAACGGGTCGTCGGCCCAGGTGTACACCACGGGCTCATCGACGAGCGTGAGGTCCGGGTTCATCTCGCGAACGGCCTCGAGCCAACGGGTGGGCTCGCCGCGGGAGAGGCCGAGCGAATCGTGGGCCGCCGGCGAGCCCGCGAACGACGCCACGCATCTCCTCGGCTTGCCGCCGGCGCCGTTGGCGGTCCAGCACCACATCGAGCGCTCCGACGACTGCCGTGAACGCGTGGGCGGCCGCCGCTTCGTGGCCACGGCGAGCTTCGAAGCGACGCCCATGGGGAGCTGGACGAGCGCGGTCGCGAGCTCGTCGGGCAACGCGGGCGTGAACGCGATCCGTGTGGCGATCGGCGCCGGTACGGCGACCACCACGGCGTCGGCGCGCTCGGCGTGAGGCCCGACACGCGCCGTCGCCCCACGCTCGTCGTGCTCGATCGAGTCCACCGCGTGGCCGGTGCGCACGTCGGGCACCGACGCGGCCAACGCCACCGCCAACGCCTGGCTGCCCGACCCGATCCGGTAGTACCGCTCCCCGTGCGGTGAGAACGGCCGCTCGCCCGTGAACGACGCGAGCGCGACCCGGTGCAGATCCTGCCCGCAGGTGCCGGCGAGGCGCAGCATCACCATCGCACGCGCCGCGTCGTCGCCGTCGACCCGTTCCAGGAACTCCCCGACGCTCGTCGCCTCGACGTCGTGCGGGGCCAACCGAGCGAACGCGGTATTCGCGGCTTCGATGAACGCCCCTTGTGCCTCGAGCGAGGAGGAGCCGGCGCCCCAGGGTTCCCGGCGGCCGTACGACGCTCCGGTCTCCACGAGCTCGAGCCCGAACCTCGCCGCCGTCTCGTGCACGGCGACGTCGTCGTGCATGATCCATTCAGCGCCGAGCTCGACGACGGCGCCGGTGGTGAGGGTGGTCGACCAGACCCGCCCGCCGACACGTTCCCGGGCCTCGAACATCGTGACCTCGATGCCTCGGTCCGACAGGGCGCGAGCCGCCGACAGCCCTGACAGGCCTGCGCCAACCACGATCACCCTTCGCTGCGTATGCATCAGTGTCGGGGTCCGAACGGACTACCGACAAGTGGTGCGCATGGGTAGGACTTGCATGGCACGGCGCGCCTATGGTACTCACGCCCATCGAAGTTGAATGGCCGCTCAGTTTCGAGGAGCCGGAAGCGGGGAGGGGTTCACATGGCAGGCAGGCACCCGATGGATCGTTCGTGGTCGCGGCGACAGTTCCTGACCCGGGCAGCAGGTGGTGCGGTCGCCGTTCCATCGCTCGCGGCCGTCCTCGCCGCGTGCTCGAAGCCGCAGGAGACGTCGGGGGGAACCACGTCGGGGTCGGTCGACACCGCGATCCCGATCGCCACGCTCGAGAACCCCGTCACCCTGCCGGTCACCTCGGACCCGATCGCGGCCGACACGCCGATCGAATCGGGCCCACTCATCATCTACAACTGGGCCGACTACATCCACAAGAAGGTCGTCGCCGAGTTCGAGGAGGAGTTCGGCGTCTCGGTCGAGATCGCCACCTTCAACAACATGGAAGAGGGCATCCAGAAGGTCGCCAACGGCCAGATCACCCCCGACGTCTTCTTCCCGACGGTCGGCTACCTGCGGCGACTCGTCGAGCGCGATCTCATCGCGCCCCTGCAGCACGAGCTGATCCCGAACATGGCCGCGAGCGTGTGGCCGATCTACTCAGACCCGGGCCCGTACTACGACCTCGGTTGGAACTACAGCGTGCCCTACACGATCTACACGTGGGGCGTGGCCTACCGCCGTGACCGTGTGAGCGACGAGGACATCGCCGCACAGGGGTGGGAAGCGCTGTGGAACCCGGAGTACGCGGGCGAGATCAGCATCTACGACTCGTACGGCGACGCGCTCGCGATCGCGATCCTGCGCAACGGGAGCCTCGACGTGAACACCGGGGATCCCGCGGTGATCGAGGCAGCCAAGGAAGCGCTGCTGCAGACGATCAACGAGAACGAAGCTCGCCTCACCATCAACGGGGTGTACGCGAAGCTCCCGGCGGGCGAGTTCACGGTGGCCGAGGCCTGGTCGGGCGACATCGTCGGCGCCCAGTGGTACCTGCCCAAGGGCACCGGCACCGACGTGCTGGGGTACTGGCGCCCCGAGACCGGCCAGACGATGATCGGCAACGACTCGATCGTCGTCACAGCCGGCGCCAAGAACCCGCGGCTCGCGCACGAGTTCATCAACTTCATGCTCGACGAGAAGCACGGCACGGACAACTTCGTGAATTGGAACGGCTACCAGCCGCCGTTCACTTCTATCGATCCGACCGCCTTGATCGATCAGGGCGTGGTACCCGAGAACCTGTCCGACGCCGTCGTGACCGAAGAGATGTTCAAACTCGACCTCACGCCCGTCGAGCTCGCCCCCGAGGTCGAGACGATGTGGCTCGACGCGTGGACCGAGATCAAGGCGGGTGCCTGAGATCGGGAGAGGCGCATCCCGGCTCGCCAAGAGCTCCGACCCGGGCGGGGTGTGGTACCCGTCGTGGTACTGGCCCTCGTTCCTGACGCCCGGCAGCATCTGGCTCGCGATCATGTTCGTGCTGCCCTTCTACGTGGTGTTCGCGGTCGCGTTCGGCGCGGTCGATTTCGGGAACTTCGGCGCGCCGGTGCCGTATTACGCGCCATGGTGGTGGTCGTTCGACACCTTCAACGAGACGCTCAGCAAGTTCTACGCCGGCAGCGCGTTCTACCAGGAGCCGCTGATCCGCACCTTCGTCTACGTGTTCTCGGCCACGGTGATCTGCCTCGTGCTCGGCTACACCGTTGCGTACTTCGCCGCCCGCAGCGCCACGAGGTACAAGGGTTTGATCCTGATCCTGCTCGTCTCGCCGCTGTGGATCAGCTACCTCATGCGCATCTACGCCTGGCAAGGGCTGCTGGGCTCGGATGGACCGATCAGCTTCATGCTCAGCCCCTTCGGGTTGGGAGACACGAACTGGCTCGAAGGACTGCACGTGACGGTGGTCCTGGGACTCGTCTACGGCTACATCCCGTTCATGATCCTGCCCATCTACGCCTCGCTCGACCGCATCCAGGAGAGCCTGCTCGAGGCCGGCCGTGACCTGGGCGCGAGCGGACGTCAGACGTTCTGGCGGGTCACGCTCCCGCTGTCTCGGCCGGCGATCCTGGCGGGCATCGTGATCGTCACGCTCCCGATGTTCGGCGACTACTACACCAACGACCTTCTCGGCTCGACCAAGACGTCGATGTTCGGCAACCTGATCGCCGAACAACGAACGCAGAATGGCGGTTCGACCCGCATGTCGTCGCTCGTGTTGATCCTCGCGGTGATCGTGCTGGTGCCGATGCTCTACTACCTGCGCGAGACGAAGCGCGCCGCGGAGCAGGCATGAGCGTCGCGGTCGACGCTCCGGCTGCGCGGACCGTGACGACCCGCGGTTACTTCAAGAACCCTTGGCGCCGGCCTCGTGTGCTGCAGGGCGTCACACTCGCGTACCTGCTCTGGTCGCTGCTTCCGGTCGTGATCGCGGTGATCTTCTCGTTCAACGACGGGCGCTCACGCATCTCGTGGCAGGGCTTCTCCCTCCGATGGTGGACGCAGGACCAGACGGACTCGCTCCTGCACGACGCTGCGATGCGCCAGGCGATGGCGCAAACGTACAAGCTCGCTGCGATCACGGTGCTCGTCGCGGTGCCGCTCGGCACGCTGTTCGCGATCGGCGTCGATCGGTGGCACGCACGACCCGCCCGCATGGCCAACTTCACGATGCTCCTGTCGTTCGTCGTGCCCGAGATGATCCTCGGGGTGTCGCTGTACATCCTGTTCACGAACCTGCTGAACGGGTTGGTGCCGCTCGGCACACCGGCGCAGATGCTGGGTCTCATCACGTTCCAGCTGAGCTACCCGGTCGTCATCGTGCGCGCCCGCTTGCTCTCGATCGGCCCCGAGTACGAGGAGGCCGCGATGGACCTCGGCGCCACGCCGAGCCAGGCGATCCGCAGGATCCTGCTGCCGCTGATCTCACCGGCGATCCTCGCGAGCGTCGCGCTCGTGTTCGCCGACGTCGTCGACGACTTCGTGACCGTGGCCGCGCTCTCGGGCCCGGCAAGCAGCGAGACGCTGGCCCAGAAGATCTACGCCGCCTCGCGCTCGTCCCCGACCCCCGAGGTCAACGCCGCTGCGACGATGATGCTCGTGACCACCCTGTTCGTGGTTGCCGTCGGGCTGCTGCTCTACCGGCGCATCGGCCGCGTGCAGGGCGGCAGCAACGCCTCCGACTTCATGCAGTTGTAGCCTTCCGTTCGGTCGAGGCTCGGATGCGGGAGGAACCGAAGCGATGACAAGCAGCAATCCGGGGAACGTCCCGTGGTCCCGGCGACGTTTCCTGACCCGTTCGGCCGCCGGCGCGCTCGCGCTGCCTTCGCTCGCGGCCGTGCTCGCCGCATGCGACGCGGATAGCACGCCTGGTGACCCAGTCGCCTCTCCCGACATCCCGCTCGCCCGCCCTGCGAACCCCATCGAGCTTCCGCTGGCCGCTGACCCCGTCGCGACCGACACGCCACTCGAGACGGGTGCAACGCTGCAGATCTACAACTGGGAGGGGTACATCTCCAAGGAGGTGCTGAAAGCCTTCGAGGACGAGTTCGATGTCACCGTGGAGTGGACGACGTTCACCAACCTGGAAGACGCGATCCAGCAACTGAACGAGGGCCAGGTGAACGCCGACGTCTTCTTCCCCACGACCGACTACGTCTCGCGGCTCGTACAGGGCGGGACCGAAGGTCCGCTCGTGCAACCACTCAACCACGAACTCATCCCGAACCTCGAGAGCGCCGTCTGGCCGAGCTTCTCCGACCCGGGCCCCTTCTACGACCTGGGCGCGCGATACACGGTGCCGTACACGATCTACACGACGGGCGTGGCATACCGGCGGGACCGCATCGACGACGCCGATGCCGCGGCTCAGGGCTACGAGATGCTCTGGAACCCGGACTACTCGGGAGAGATCGCGTACTACGACTCCTATCGTGACGCGCTCGGCATGGCCATGATCCGCAACGGCGGAGCCGACCCGAACTCCGCCGATCCCGCCGAGATCACCGCCGCCAAAGAGTCGATCCTGCAGATCCTCACCGAACTCGAAGGGCACCTCGGCGTCGACGGCACGTACGCGAGGCTTCCCGAGGGCACGATCACGGTGTCGCAGGCATGGTCGGGCGACATCGTCAGCGCCCAGCGCTACCTTCCGAAGAAGACCGACGCCAACGTCCTGGGCTTCTGGTACCCGAGCGACGGTGGCCTGATCGCGAACGACGTCATGGTGATACCCACGAACGCTCCGAGCCCTCGCCTGGCGCACGAGTTCGTGAACTTCCTACTCGACGCCAACTGGGGCTACCGGAACTTCGCCCGGTGGAACGACTACCAGCCCCCGTTCACATCGATCGAACCCGCATCGCTCATCGACCGGGGGGTGGTGACCTCGAAGCTGCGGGACGCCGTCGTCACGGAGCAGATGTACTCGACGCCGCTGATGCAAGGCCAGCTGTCGGCCGAGGTCGATCTGTTGTGGCTCGAGGCCTGGAGCGAGATCCAGGCGGCGCGTTAGCGCTTGCCGGCCGACGCGTCGTCGAGCTCGCCGCCCGCCATCACCGCGGTACCGGCATCGGGCAGCACCCGAAGCGCCTCCACCGGGAAGTGCACCGTGATCGGGGCACCCGAGTCGAACGGCATGGCGCCACCCTCGTTCTGCACCCAGGCCTGGATGCGCTGGCCCGGCGCGAGGTTCACGATGACCTGCAGCACCGAGCCGACGTACACGACCCGCTCCACCATGGCAGGAACCCGGTTCTCGCCGGCCGTGTCCTGCGGCTCCAAACTCACCCGCTCGGGTCGGATCGTGATCTTGGCCGCGCCCCTGGTGTCTTCGTCGCCCTGGCCGGCGGTCAACGTGAAGCTGCCGATCGAGACCGAGCACCCTCCGGCGGTCTGGCCGAGCGCTGTGGCGTCCATCAGGTTCGACACCCCGAGGAAGTCGGCGACGTAGGCGGTGGCCGGCTCCTCGTAGATCTCCTTGGGCGGACCGACCTGCTCCACACGCCCCTGGGACATCACCGCGATGCGGTCCGACATCGTGAGGGCTTCCTCTTGGTCGTGGGTCACGTAGATGAACGTGATGCCGACCTCTTCCTGCAGGGCCTTGAGCTCGATCTGCAGGCGCTTGCGCAGCTTCGCGTCGAGGGCTCCGAGCGGCTCGTCGAGCAGCAGCACGGCGGGGTTCAGGATCAGGGCACGGGCGAGCGCCACACGCTGCTGCTGGCCTCCTGAGAGCTGTGTGGGGCGGCGCGCGCCGAAGCCCGTGAGCGCCACGAGCTCGAGCGCCCGGCCGACCTGGTCGCGCATCTCCTGCTTCGACACGTCCTTGTACTTCAGCCCGAACGCGACGTTCTCCTCGACCGTGAGGTGGGGGAAGAGCGCGTAGTTCTGGAACACCGTGTTCACGTTGCGCTTGTGCGGAGGCGTCTGCGCCATGTCGACGCCGTCGAGCAGGATCTGACCCTCCGACGGCCGCTCGAACCCGGCGATCATGCGCAGGGTCGTCGTCTTGCCGCATCCCGAGGGACCGAGCAGCGAGAAGAACTCGCCCGAGGGCATGTCGAGGTTGATGCCCGCGACGGCCGTGAACTCGCCGAACCGCTTCACGAGGTCGACGAGCTGTACCTGTCCTCCTGCCATGGTCGCGGAGTCTAGTCCAGGCGGGCCATGACGGGTCAAGCGAGCCGGGCCCTTGGACCGGCTTGAGCGGTGGGCGTGGCATCATTGCCGCGATGGACGAGCTCGCGCGGCCCCCCGACGCCACGAGCTTCGGGTCCACTCGCCCGCTCGAGCCGTCGGTGGCCCGGCGAGCCACACTGCCGCTGCTTGCCGGCTACCTCGCGTTCGGTCAGTTCTGGGGCGTCTGGGTGATCGTGGTCTACGACTTCCAGCGATCCCACGAACTGTCGGAGAGCCGCCTCGGCGGCAGGTACATGGTGCTGTCGGCCCCGGCCGTGGCGGTGGTGCTGGTGGTCGCCCCCCGGGTGCAGCGGCGGGCCCTGACGTTCACGGTGCCGGTCTCCCTGATCCTGCTCGCCGTGGGCTCGGTGGTCATCGCGTACCAGCCCACGGCCGTGGTGGCGCTCGGCTTCCTACTGGTGGGAGCGGGGAACGGCCTGATCGACGTGTACCTGAACGTGGCCGCTCAGCGGGTGGAAGTCTCGACCAGGCGGCCGGTGCTGCAGTGGCTGCACGCCTCCTATGCCCTCGGCGGCGTGACGGGGGCAGGCGTGGCGGGGGCGCTGCTCGTCTCCGGAGTGAACTTCCGGTGGGGGTTCGCGTTCGCCGGCGCCACGCTGATCGCGACCGCCCTGTGGAACGCTCGCACGGCGCCCCCCGAGCGCAGCCCCGAGGGCGCGCAGACGGTGTTCTCGATCTCGGCGCTGTTCCGGACACCGGCGCTGTGGGTGCCCGCGCTCGCCGTGCTCTTCGCGTTCCTCGTCGAGGGGTCGATGGACACCTGGTCGGGGCTGTACCTGCGCGACGAGCTCGGGGCCTCCGCCGGCGTCACGGCCTGGGCGTTCATCGCCTTCTCGGGGGCGATCTTCCTCGGACGCATGTTCGCGGGCCGTGTGCTCTTCGGGCTGGGGGCCCGCAGCACGATCATCGTGGCGGGTGCCGGTTCGCTCGCCGGGGGATTGCTCGCGACGCTGACCAGCAACCTCGTGGTCGTGGGGCTGGCCTACCTGCTCCTCGGGTTCATGATCAGCGCGGCGGCGCCCGCGGGGTTCAGCCTGACCGAGCACATCGACGAGGACCCGGCGAGCGCGATCGCCGCGGTCACCACCGTGGGCTATACGGGCTTCATCTGGAGCCCGCCTTTGCTCGGCTACGTCGCCCAGACGATGGGGCTGCGCGCCGCGATGGCCGTGATCGTGGTCGCCACCCTGGGCATC
>DASVGA010000141.1:0-4273 GCA_036379795.1 Actinomycetota bacterium
GAAGGCGACGCCCCTCGGCGCGGTCGCGAAGTTCGCCGCCGCCGGTAAGGCCGTGCCGAAGAAGGACCTGGCCCTGCAGGCGATCGCCTACGGCAGCGTCTACGTCGCCCGGGTCGCGATGGGCGCCGACCCCCAGCAGACGCTGACGGCGTTCCGCGAGGCGGAGGCCTACGACGGCCCCTCGCTCGTGCTCGCCTACAGCCACTGCATCGCCCACGGCATCGACATGTCGACCGCCATGACGCACCAGCGCGATGCGGTGGCGAGCGGATACTGGCCCCTGTGGCGCTACGAGCCCGAGGCCGTCGCCGACGCTCTCGTGCCCTCGAGCGTCTGGATCGTGGGCGGCGACGGATGGGCCTACGACATCGGGTTCGGCGGGCTCGACCACGTGCTCGCCAGCGGCCGTGACGTCAACGTGCTGGTGCTCGACACCGAGGTCTACTCCAACACCGGCGGACAGTCGTCGAAGGCCACGCCGCGAGGCGCCGTCGCGAAGTTCGCCGCCGCCGGACGATCGCAGGGCAAGAAGGATCTCGGCATGATCGCGACGGCCTACGGCGACGTCTACGTCGGGCAGATCGCGATGGGCGCCGACATGCCGCACACCGTGAAGGTGCTGGCCGAGGCCGAGGCCCACCCGGGGCCGTCGCTCGTGATCGCCTACAGCCACTGCATCGCCCACGGCATCGACATGTCGACCGCCATGACGCACCAGCGCGATGCGGTGGCGAGCGGGTACTGGCCTCTGTGGCGCTACGAGCCGGAAGCCGTCGTCCGCGACGAGCACCCGTTCCATCTCGACTCGAAGCGCCCGTCGATCCCGCTCACGGCATTCACGTCGAAGGAAGCTCGCTACGCGATGTTGGCGAAGATCGACCCGTTCCGCGCCGAGGAGCTCGGCCGGCTCGCCCAGGCCGACGTCGACGTCCGCTGGCGCCTGTACGAACAGCTGGCCGAGGTGGACCGGGGACCGGAGGGACCAGAAGACGCCCCCAAGGAGGATGAGCAGCCATGAGTCCGGACCTCCGCACCACCTACCTGGGTCTCGAGCTCGCGAATCCGCTCGTGCCGAGCGCCTCGCCCCTCGGCCAGCGCACAGAGACCCTCCGGGCACTGCAGGACGCGGGGGCCGCTGCGGTCGTCTTGCCGTCGCTGTTCGAGGAACAGATCGAGCACGACGAGATCCAGTTCACCAGCGCGTTCGAATCGGGCGCCGAGAGCTACGCCGAAGCGCTGACGTACCTGCCGGAGCTCGCCGACTACACGACCGGTACCGATGCCTACCTCCGCCATCTCGAGGAGTCCGTGAGCGAGCTCGAGATCCCGGTGATCGGGAGCCTCAACGGCATCTCGTTGGGCGGATGGGTCGAGCATGCGCGCCGCATCGAGGAAGCCGGCGCCGCCGCCCTGGAGCTGAACGTGTACTTCATCGCCGCCGACCCCGATGAGACCGGTGCCGCGGTCGAGCAGCGCTACGTGGAGCTGGTGGAAGCCGTTCGGGCGCGCTGCACCCTTCCGCTCGCGGTCAAGATCGGGCCCTTCTTCAGCTCGGTCGGCGACATGGCGCGGCGCATCATCGACGCCGGGGCGGACGGGCTCGTGCTGTTCAACCGGTTCATGCAGCCCGACATCGATCTCGACCTCATGACGGTCGACCCGACGCTGCATCTGTCGGAGCCCGACGAGCTGCGCCTGCCACTGCGATGGATCGCGATCCTGCACGGTCGTGTCGACTGCTCGCTGGCGGCCACGACGGGAGTGCACTCCGCATCCGATGCGCTGAAGGTGCTGCTCGCCGGCGCCGACGTCGCCATGATGGCAAGCGCCCTGCTGCGCCACGGGCCCGAGCGGCTCGCCGCTGTGCTCGCGGACCTCGACGCGTGGCTCGGCGAGCGTGGCTACGAGAGCATCGACCAGATGCGTGGCGCGATGAGCCAGCGGCACGTGCCGAACCCCGTGGCGTTCGCGAGGGCGAACTACGCGCATCTCGTCGCGAGCTTCGTGAGTCCCTACGACTGGCGCGCTGCCGAGCCCGAAGGGCAGCTCCGCACCTGACGGGTGCCGCCATCGACTGAGCCATCTACGCTCCTGGCATGAACGCCGGCGAACCTGACGACACCGACGCTCTGCGCCACGCCGTGGCAGAGGGCATGGGTCAGACGATCGCCGATCTCGAGCGGCTCGTGCGCATCCCGTCGATCGGATATCCCGGGTACGACCCGTCGCACGTGCGCGCGAGCGCCGAGGCGACGGCGGAGATCCTGCGGTCGGCCGGCGTCGACGATGCACGGTTGCTCGAGCTCGATGGTGGTCACCCGGCGGTGTACGGACAGGTGCCCGGGCCCTCGGATGCGCCGGTTGTCCTGCTCTACGCCCACCACGACGTGCAGCCCGAGGGCGCAGCCGAGGAGTGGCAGAGCCCGCCGTTCGAGCCGGTCGTTCGCGACGGGCGCTTGTACGGGCGCGGCGCCGCCGACGACAAGAGCGGCATCGTCGTGCACGCAGCGGCGCTGCGCGCGCTGGGTGTTCCCGACGGGCACGCGCTGCCGGTCACCGTTCGCATCCTGGTCGAGGGCGAGGAGGAATGCTCGACGGAGCACCTTCCCGAGCTCGTGCAGGGCAACGCCGACCTGCTGCGAGCCGACGTCGCGGTCGTGGCCGACGGCGGGAACGAACGCACGGGCGTGCCGACGATCGGCACCAGCGTGCGGGGCATCACCGACTGCCGGGTGACCGTGCGCGTGCTGCCGATCGCGCAGCACAGCGGAGCCTACGGCGGGCCGATCCCCGACGCGATCACCGCGCTCTGCCGCATGGTCGCCACCTTGCACGACGATCGCGGCGACGTGGCGATCGAGGGCCTGCACCGCTTCACATGGGCCGGTGCCCCGATGACCGAGGAGTCGCTGCGTGAGGAGACGCGGCTGTTCGACTCGGTCGAGCTGATCGGGTCGGGAACGATCGCCGACCGCATCTACGCGAAGCCGGCCGTCGCGGTGCTCGGCTTCGACGCCCCCGCCGTCGCGGGCTCGTCGAACCAGATCGTGCCCGAGGCGTCGGCGAGGGTGTCGCTGCGGCTCGCTCCCGGTGACGATCCGCTGCGCGCTCGCGACGCGCTCGTCGAGCATCTGCGCGCGGCCGCGCCCTGGGGCGTGCAGGTCGAGATCGAAGCCGACGAGGCGGGCATGGGCTACCTCGTCGACACCTCGACGCCGGCTTACGCGGCGGCGCAGTCAGCGCTCGCCGAGGCCTTCGGTCGCGACGTGGTCGAGATGGGAAGCGGTGGCTCGGTGCCCATCGTGCCGATGCTCGCCCAGACCTTCCCCGGCATGGCCGTGATCATCGTGGGCGCGGGCGACGAGCGCTCGAACTACCACTCGCTCGACGAGAGCGTCGACCTCGCCGACCTCGAGCGCCTCGTGCTCGCCGAGGCGTTGATGATCCGCAACCTGGGCGCCGCTGCTAGGTTGGGTGCATGAGCGACGACGCGCCACCCACGCCGCAGCCGACGGCCGAGCCGGTCGTCATGGAAGCCGTGCCCGTCGAGGCCGAGGGGGCTGCCACCCCCCAGCCTCCCCCACCCCCTTCGGGTGAGTCGATCACCGAACCGGCCAAGCTGCTCCGCATCGCCAGCATGGTTCGTGAGCTGCTCGACGAGACGCGGCAGGCGTCGATCGACGAAGCCGGTCGCGCCCGACTCGCCGAGGTCTACCACCGCGCCGTGGGTGAGCTGACCGACGTGCTCTCACCCGATCTGCAGGAGGAGCTCGGAGGTCTCGCGCCGCCACTCGAAGGCGTGCCGAGCGAGTCCGAGATCCGTGTCGCGCAGGCCCAGCTCGTCGGCTGGCTCGAGGGGCTCTTCCACGGCATCCAGGCCGCGATGTTCGCCCAGCAGGCCGCCGCGCGCCAGCAGTTCGAGGAACTCCGGCGCCGCGGCCTCGTGAGCCAGAACCCCCAGGCGCCGGAGGGTCAACCGACCGACGGCCCACCTCGCGGCGGCCAGTACCTGTAGCTACTCGGCCGGCAGCGCAGCTCGCGGCCGGTTCGCTCCCTCGGGCCCGGCCCCGGAGGCGACATCATCGGACCTGCGCGCGAGCAGTTGCGCGAGCAGCACCGGCACGATCGTGACCGTGACGGCGAGGATCGCGACCACGTTCACGACCGGACGGTTCCGTTGCCGGAACAGCTCGTTGAAGATCCAGATCGGCAACGTGGGCTCGCTCCCCCGCGTGAAGGTCGTGACGATGATCTCGTCGAACGACAGCGCGAA
>DASVGA010000142.1:0-9006 GCA_036379795.1 Actinomycetota bacterium
CCACCCCAGATGCCGTGGCCCTCGCGCATCGCGAGTGCGTACTCGAGGCACTCCTCACGCACGGGGCAGCGTGCGCAGAACGACTTGGCCACCGCCTCGCGGCCGTTCTTCTGCTCCCGGCGCTCGAAATAGTTCGGCGCGAAGAAGTAGACGGCGTCCTGGCCCCGGCACGCAGCCTGGTCCTGCCAGCCCTCAGCTGGGTTCCACATCTCATCTGGTTGTTCGGAGAGGGGCGCGGCCGAGGATTGCCCGAGGCCCGGGGAGGTCGGGCCGCGCCTAGGAAAGGGGGGCGTCGGCCGGTTCCCCGGCGGGCTCCGCTTCCACACGGAGCACCAGACCGTCGACCCCTCGCACCCGGACCACAGACCCGGGAGCGATCGGCTTGCCCGAGGTGCGGCCGCGCCACATCGCGCCCTTCACGTATACGGGACCGTCGGGAGCGAGCTTTCCCCGCGCTTCACCCGTGAGACCGATCAGGCCCTTCTGGGTGTCGACGATGCGATCGCGCGACTGGATGGCCACCGTGAGCGCGAACCCGTAATAGAGGAGCGACGCCACGACCGCGCCGCCGATGAGCCACGGCGAGATGCTGATCGCGTCGGCGACACCCGACCAGGCGAGCACCGATCCGGCTCCGAACGCGACGAGGCCCGCCGCGGTCGCGATGCCCAGGTTGCGCATGCGCACGTCGAGCGTGAGCGCGCCGACCCCTCCCAACAGCAGCGCGATGCCGAGGATCGACGGCGGCACCACCCACAGCCCGTAAGCGGCGAGGGCGAGCATGCCGACCCCCGCGAACCCCGCGAACCCGAAGCCCGGCTGGGTGATCTCGAACGCGAGCGACGCCAGCCCCAACACGAGCAGGAGGTAGACCATCGACGGCGTGGCGATCGCGTGGGTCAGACGCTGCAGCGGCCCGAGGTTGTCGAACCGCAGCGCCACGGTGCCCTCGCTCGCCTCGGCCTCGGTGGTGGCGATGCGGGTATCGAGCGTCACCGGACCCCGATCCGTCTGCACGGTGCGCCCGTCGACCTCCTGCAGGAACCCGGTGACCGAGGGAGCGGCGACCTCGGCCACACCGAGCTCGATGGCATCGGCGGCCGGCAGCGGCTCGTCGAGACGTTCGAGCCTCGTGTCCTTGCCCCGGTCGCCGAGCCAGCCCTCGATCGTCGCCTCGAGCCCGTCGGGCACCGGCTGGGGATGCAGCAGGTCGAGCGGTGCGAGGGGGCCGGTCTGCGAGCCGGGTGCGACCCCCGCGAGCGACGAGGCGTACATGAGCAGCAGGCCGGTTCCGGCTGCGGTGGCCGGTGTCGGCCCGACCCAGGCCAGGACCGGCACGTCGAGGCCGGCGACACGCTCGGCCAGGGCGATACCGTCGTGACCCAGGGTTCCAGACGTGTCGATCTGCAGCACGACGACCGCGCCGTCACGCTCGGCCTGCGTGAGCCGCTCCTCGAGGTAGGGCACCACCGTTCGGTCGATCGGTCCCTCGACCCGCAGCACGACGACGGGCGAGACCTCGGCTGCCGCCGACGAGGTCGCCGCGAACGAGATGAGGGCGAGCACGATCGACACGAGGGCGGTGCGGCGCATGGGCGTCATCGTACCCGCAGCCAGGCCGGGGGTATCCTGGACGACAACCGTGCCTGACTCGTCAGTTCCCCGACGGCCCGACCCTCGGCCCATCTCCGATCGCATCGCGTTCAAACCGTTCGCGCTGCTCCTGCTCGTGCCGGTGGTCCTGCTCGCGAGCGGGCTGTTCGCGATCGTCATCGCGCCGCCGTTCGTGGGCGCCGCGGTCGGCATCATGCGCATCGACGCCAAGCTGGCGGCGCTCGGCGCCGACTTCACCCGCATCCCGCGCTTCCCCGAGCGGTCGACGATCTACGCGAACGACGGCAAGACCGAGCTCGCGACCGTCTACCTCGACAACCGCGAGCTCATCCGCCTGAAGGACGTGAGCCAGCACGCGAGGAACGCCGTGCTCGCGATCGAGGACGCCGAGTTCTACGAGCACGGCGCGCTCAACTGGAGCTCGCTCGTACGCGCGATGATCGAGAACGCCAAGGCGGGTGCGGTCGTGCAGGGAGGGTCGACGATCACCCAGCAGCTCGTCGGCGCCACGCTCGGGCCGAGCCAGAGCGACCAGACGTTCGAGAGCAAGGTGCAGGAGCTCGCGATCGCCATCAGGGTCGAGGAGAAGTACTCCAAGGACGAGATCTTCGAGCTCTATCTGAACCAGGTGTACTTCGGCAACGGGGTCTACGGCATCGGTACGGCCTCGGAGTTCTACTTCAAGAAGCCCGCGAGTGAGCTCACCCTCGCAGAGGGGGCGACGCTCGCCGGCATGATCAAGATCCCGGAGAAGTACGACCCGCTCGACCGTCCGAAGAAAGCCCTGATCCGCCGCAACGAGGTGCTCGTGCGCATGGGCGCCCTGGGGCCCGACTCGCCGCTCGGCATCACCGAAGCACGGGAGGAACGGGCCAAGGCGCTGCCGCTCGAGCTGCCGAAGGGCGTCGGCAAGCTCACCCAGAAGAAGCAGCCCTTCTTCGTGCGCTACATGATCCGCCAGGTGCTCGAGAATGCGAACGGTCAGTTCAACTCGCTCGGGCGAAGCGTCAAGGCGCGCAAGCGCACCCTGTTCGAGGGTGGCCTGCAGATCACGACCACGTTCGACCCCGCATGGCAGGCCTTCGCGCAGCAGGCGGCGAACCAGCCCTACGCCATCTCGATCCCGTCGCACGGCAAGGCCCATCCGGACACCTCGATCGTGACCGTCGACACGAGATCGGGGGCGATCCGTACCCTGCTGTCGGGCAAGAGCTTCATGAAGGATGAGCTCGCGCTCGCAACCGACCCGCATCCGACGGGCTCGGCGTTCAAGCCGTTCGTGCTCGCGGCGGCGTTCGAGCAGGGCATCCCGCCGACCCAGTCGTACTCGAGCTCCTCGCCGTTCTGCAGTCCGCTGTGGAACGACGAGGACAACTGCGTCTCGAACGCCGAGGGGAGCGGCAGCGGCACGGTCGACCTGTGGACCGCGACCGAAGACTCGATCAACGTGGTGTTCGCCCAGCTCATCCTCGATATCGGGCCCGAGACCGTGCCGCCGGTCGCCACGAAGATGGGCGTGTCGAACGAGCTGCCTCCGGTGGCCTCGCTCGCGACCGGCTCGGCGGAGGTCTCGCCGCTCGACATGGCGGTCGGGTTCGCCACGCTCGCCAACGGGGGTGTGCACTGCCACCCCTACACGGTCGAGACGATCGTGCGCGACGGTGACGATCTCTACCAGCACGAGCCCGACTGTGAACGGGCGCTGCGCCCCGACATCGCGCACCAGATCACCGCGATGCTGGAGCGCGTGCCGGTGAGTGGCACCGCCGCCGGGGCGTTCAGCGCCGGGTGGGGCCCCTGGCCGGTCGCCGGCAAGACGGGCACGGCCGACCTCAACAAGGCCGTGTGGTTCTGCGGATACACCAAGCAGCTCGCGACGGCGGTCTGGGTCGGGTCGAACGGCAACCCGTACACGCTCAGCACGTCTGCCTTCGGTGGCACCGTCGCGGCCCCGATCTGGCGGAGCTACATGATCCGGGTCATGCAGGGCTTCCCGGCGGTGGGATTCCCCGAACCGCCTCCTCCACCGACCGGCACCGTGCCCGACGTGGTGGGGCTCGCGCGAGGCAAGGCCATCGCGCGCCTCGCCGACGCCGGGTTCAACGCCTCGGTCGTGCAGGTCGACTCGCTGGAGCCCGAAGGCATCGTGGCGGCGCAGAGCCCCTCGGGCGGCGCCGAGGTCGCGCTGGGCACCGCCATCAGGATCGAGGTGAGCACCGGCATCCCGCCCAAGACGGAGGTTCCGGGCACGATCGGCATGACCGAGGCCGACGCCCGGGCCGCGATCGAGCGAGCCGGGTTCGTCGTCGAGGTCGTCTTCGATGAGGTCAAGGACGAGGCCAAGGTGGGCACCGTCGTGCGTCAGGATCCTCCCGGCGGCACGAAGGTGGCCGAGGGCTCGACCGTGACGATCGTGGTCGGCGAGCAGCAACCGGAAGAACGACGCCGGGCTGGTTGAGCCGGGTCAGCCGGCCAGCCGCGCCTTCACCTTCGCCTGCACGACCGAGCCGTCGACCTGCCCCTTGGCCGTGCTCATGACCGCGCCCATGACGGCGCCCATCTGCTGCATCGACGTCGCGCCGGTCGAGGCGATCGCGGCGTCGACGAGGGCGTCGACGTCGGCCTCAGAGAGCTGCTCGGGAGCGAAGGCAGCGAGCACCTCGCGTTCGGCCTTCTCCTTCTCGGCCAGCTCGGTGCGCCCCGCCTGCTCGAAAGCCTCGATCGACTCGGAGCGCTTCTTGACCTGGCTGCCGGCGACGCCGCGCACCTCGTCGTCGCTCAGCTCGTGGCCGAGCTCGTCTTCCTTGTAGCGGATCGCCGAGAGCAGCATGCGCAGGGCGCCGAGCGGCACCTCGTCGCGCGCCTTCATGGCGGCGGTCATGCGCTCGTGGATCTCGGTCTTGAGGTCGGGTGCCTGCGATGACTCGGTCACTAGACTCCTCCGCGTGCTTCCCGTGGTGATGCTCGGCGCCGTCGCGGCCATCGGCGCGGCGTGTGTGGTCTACGGCGTGGCCGTCGAGCGCCGCTGGTATCGGCTGGTCCGCCACCGGCTCGCCATGTTACCGGCCTCCCCCGAGGGCCCGGCCTCGCTCACCGTGCTGCACCTGAGCGATCTGCATTTCGTGCGTGGCGACGCGGCCAAGGCGCGGTTCCTCGCCGGTCTGCCGCGGGCCGACGTGACCGTGGTGACCGGAGACTTCCTGGCTGAGCCGCAGGCCGTGGAGCGGGCCGTCGAGGCCGTGCGACCGGTGCGCGGGCGGCTCGCGTCGTGGTTCGTGCTCGGTTCCAACGACTACTTCGCGCCGAGACCCTTGAACTACCTGGCCTACTTCTTCCCACGCAGGAAGCCTCGCCGCGCCGACGCCGGGCGGGCGCCCGACCTCGTGGCGCAGCTCGTCGCCGACGGATGGCAGGACCTCACGAACGTGCGGCTCGAGGTCGAGGTCGGCGGCCTGCCGATCGAGCTGCTCGGCCTCGACGACGCGCACATCGCGTGGCACGACCTCACCGTCGGGCCGCGGCGAGCCGAGGACCGGTTCGCCATCGCGGTCATGCACTCACCCGACTCGGCGCCCGAGGCGGCGGCGCTCGGTTACGACCTCATGGTGGCGGGCCACACGCACGGCGGCCAGGTCTGTCTGCCGGGCCCGCCGCCCGTGGGAGGAGCCCTCGTCACGAACTGCTCGATGCCGCGACGACTCGTGAAGGGGCTGATCCGCATGGGCGGAGCGGTCCTGCACACCTCGCCGGGTCTCGGCACCAGCAAGTACGCCCCGTTCCGGTTCGCATGCCGGCCCGAAGCGACGCTGCTGGAGCTTCGTCGAGTCGATACACTCGAAGCTCCTCGGGACGTGGCGCAGCTTGGTAGCGCGCAGCGTTCGGGACGCTGAGGTCGCGGGTTCAAATCCCGCCGTCCCGACCAGGACACCAGGGCGGGTCGCGTGCGTTGCGACCCGCCCTCGGTCGTTGGGGGGCGTGCACGGCTGGCGGCGAGGGGCACGGCTACCGGTTCCGCGGAGCGCAACGGTTGTTTGACGCGTTCCACGGCGGTCGGTAGCCTCGATCGGTCGGCTCCGGAGAACCGGAGCCTTTTCCATACCCCGGACCCGAGCCACGGCAGGGATCCTCGAGCCCGACGCGGGAGGACGATGAGCAGCACCCGGATGCGACCGGCACGGCTCGCGCTGGCCGTCGCACTCGTCCTTCCCACCGTCGTCCTCGCCGCGGGTCAGACCTCGGTCGCCGCGCCGACGAAGGCCGAGGTCGAAGCAGCTGCAGCCAAGGCCGAGGAGATCGGGCACGACCTCGAGGTCGCGATCGAGGCCTACAACGAGCTGCGGGTCCGCCTGCAGGGTGTGCAGGACAAGCTCGCCGATGCCCTCCACGACAAGCGCACCGCCGAGGCCCTCGCCGCAGAGGCCATGGGCCAGCTCGAGGACCGGGCGGTCGCGGCCTACACCGGCGCCGGCTCCCAGATGGACGTGCTGCTCGGCGCGTCGGACCTGTCGGAGTTCTCCGACCGCCTCGAGTTCATGGGCGCGCTCGCCCAGAACGACGCCGATCTCGCGAACACGGCGCAGAACGCGCAGCAGCAGGCCGAGTGGGCCGCCGCGCGGTACACCGAGGCGATCCAGGAGAAGCAGCGCGAGCTCGACAGCATGGCCGGAACTCGGGCCGAGATCGAGCGCATGCTCGCCGAGCAACGGGCGCTCGTCGACCAACTCGACCGGGAGTACCGGGAGTACGTGCAGCGCCAGGAAGCCCAGGCGGCTGCCGCGGCTGCCGCTGAGCAAGCTGCCGCCGCCGACACCAGCGGCACCGGCAGCGGCGGAGGAGACACCTCCGGCGACGGCGGTGTCTTCGTGCCGCCGCCTAACGCGACCGCCGCCCAGATCGCGATCGCCGCAGCGAACTCGAAGATCGGCGCGGAGTACGTGTGGGGAACGGCCGGTCCCGACACCTTCGACTGCTCCGGGCTCACGAGCTGGGCCTACGCGCAGGCAGGCGTCTCGCTGCCGCACTCATCGGCCTCGCAAGCGACCTATCCGGAGGTGCCCTACAGCTCGGCCCAACCGGGGGACCTGCTGTTCTTCTATAACCCCGTCAGCCACGTCTCTCTCTATCTGGGCAACGGCATGATGATCCACGCGCGCCACCCCGGCCCCGGCGGTCAGGTGCAGGTTGGGTCGGTGGCGAGCTACGGCACCCCCGTCGTGAAGGTCACCCGCCCGACCTGACCACCCTGAGGGGCGACGTCAGCTCTCTCGCCCGAGGCCGGCTTCGAGGTCGGCGAGGCGCACCTTCACCTGTTGCACGAGCGGTTCGTTGCCGATCGCCTCGGCTTCGCGCAACGCCTCGGCCAACAGCTCCCCCGCCTGCTGCGCCCGCAGATCTCCCTTTCCGGCCGAGGCGTACTTGAGCTTCTCGTCGGCCTTCACGATCAGCTGGAAGATCTCGTCAGGCTGCATATGGCGCTTCCTTTCGATCGTCGGAAGGGAACCGTCGAACCGTACCGCGAGTCGTGTCGGTGCGGGATCCTCGATCGTGATGTCACACGATCGGGGGCGCTGGGCATGGGCCTTGCGAACGTCCGGCGAACGGTGCGGGAACGTTCCCCGCAGGCCGTTCCCCTCCCCGCACCGTCGTCGGACACTCTGCATGCATGACACGAGAGGGGCCGTTCGCATGAGCATCGAGATGCAGGCAGAGCCCGACGCCGACGACGTCGCCGAAGTGGAAGCACGACGCGCGATCGTTCGCACCTTGAACCGCCACCCGTACGACGTCTGGACCCGTGACAGCCTGGCGCGGTCGCTCGGCGTTCCCTCGGGACTCACGGGCATGATCCTCACGCAGCTCGCGAGCGCCGGCATGGTGCATCGCCTCACCGCCGACGGCCCCGACCACGAGTACACCGTCGCCGGCGAGGACTACTGATCTCGCCGATCAGCTGACGCGATCGCATCGTCCCTCCTGACCGTCGTCGCAGTGCGGCTGGTATCGTCGGTGGGCACCACGTAGGGCACGAGTTCCCGCAGCGCGCCTGTCGCACTCGGCGACGTCTTCACGGTCAGGGGCAAGATCCGGCCCACGCGCCCTGACCAGCGGGAACACCCATCAGGGCTGGAGAAGCGTCGGAGACCATGGACAAGATCGGACCCAAGCACCGCACGTGTCGTCGCGTCGGCGAGCCGCTCTGCGGACGCCCGAACTGCCCGTCGAACAAGCGTCCCTATCCGCCCGGCATGCACGGGCGGGGCCGCAAGCGCATCTCCGAGTACCAGACGCGGTTGGTCGAGAAGCAGAAGCTCCGTGCGATCTACGGGGTGAGCGAGAGCCAGATGCGCCGCTACTACGACGAGGCCACGGCGAGCAAGGGCGTGACGGGCGAGGAGCTCATCCGCCGGCTCGAGACGAGGCTCGACTCGGTCGTGCTGCGGCTCGGCTTCGCGCTCACGACCCGCCAGGCCCGCCAGCTCGTCTCGCACGGCCACGTGCTGCTCGACGGCAGGCGGGTCAACGTGCCGAGCGCACGGGTGAAGCCCGAACAGACGATCGAGATCACCGGCAAGGCCAAGAACTTCGTCTCGGTGCGCGAGGCCGTCGAGATCACCGCCGACCCGCCGGTCTACCTGTACCGGAACAAGGACGACCTGCAGGGAACGCTCTCGAGGCTGCCCGAGCGCGACGAGGTGCCGTTGCCGGTCACGGTCGAGGAACGCCTGATCGTCGAGTACTACTCGTAGGGACCGCGAGTTCGGCCGTCAGCCGGTCGGATCGGCTCGCACCGGAAGGCGGCGACGATGCAGCTGGGCATGGTGGGACTCGGGCGCATGGGCGCGAACCTCACGCGCCGGCTCATGCGGGCCGGTCACGAGGTGGTTGTCTACGACGTGAACGCGGAGCCGGTCGCTGAGCTCGCCGGTGAAGGTGCGACCGGTGCCACCTCGCTCGAAGATCTCGTTGGGAAGCTGCAGAGCCCGAAGGCAGTCTGGATCATGGTGCCGGCAGCGTTCGCGAGCGAAACCGCCGCGCAGCTCGCGTCGCTCATGAGCGAGGGCGACATCGTGATCGACGGCGGCAACACCCACTACCGCGATGACATCGCACGGGCAGCATCCTTCGCGGATCGCGGCGTGCATCACGTCGATGTGGGCACGAGCGGAGGGGTCTACGGGCTCGAGCGCGGCTACTGCATGATGATCGGGGGCGAGCCCGACGTGGTCGAGCACCTCGATCCGATCTTCGCCGCCCTGGCGCCGGGGGTCGACGCAGCAGCGCGCACGCCCGGGCGCGAGTCCGCCGCCGGCACCGCTGAAGCCGGATACCTCCACTGCGGTCCGGCCGGCGCCGGGCACTTCGTGAAGATGGTGCACAACGGCATCGAGTACG
>DASVGA010000143.1:0-7071 GCA_036379795.1 Actinomycetota bacterium
GTGGAACACCGACCCGTCCGTCGCGGCGGGCGACATCAGGTTCCTGATCCAGGCGGGCGTGGACTTCATCATCGGCTACCCCGACCAGGGCACGAACATCGCCGATGCGATCCTGGAGGCGAAGGCCGCCGGCATCCCCTACAGCACGTACTCGGCGGGGTGGGTCGGACTTCCCGAGCAGGAAGGCGCCCTGATACCTGGTGAGGACTACCTCACCGTCGTCGGCGAGGATCTCTGTGCGCTCGGTGAGAGCTTCGCCCAGGTGATCAACGACGGGGTCGGATCCGGCAAGGTCGGGGTCATGGGCGGCACGCCCGGCAACGCCCTGTCGCTCGGATGGCAGCAGTGCTACCTCGAGTCGACGAGCGGCTCGATCAAGAACCTAGGCCCCGCCGACACGTTCTGGGCCAACGACGTCGCGCTGCAGACGGTGAACGGATGGCTCTCGACCGATCCCGACATCGCGGGGTACGCCTACGAGTACGCCGATGGGTTGAACACCGCGTTGCAGGCTTACGATCAGCTGGGCATCCCGCTCGACGAGCTCACGGTCGCGCTGCGCACCGACGAGCAGACCCTGTTCTGCGATTGGGCAAAGCGCGACAATCCGAACTACCACATCTGGTACTCGGCCGGCGGGAACTTCCAGTCGCGCACCGCCGTAACGGCGTCGATGATGAGCCTGCAAGGGGCGGAGATCCCCGGAGAGATCGTGGTGCCGCACGTGATGCGGGAGGTGACCGAAGCCGACTGCAACAAGGACCGCGTGACCCCGACGGTGTCGGGAACCTCTCTGGTGCCCGACGAGGTGCTCGCGTTGATGTACCCCAACGGATGAGCGGTGGCGGTTCCGAGAGGGGGTCGACGACCGAGGAGCTGGTGCTCGAGCTGCGAGGCGTCTCTCGCCAGTTCGGTGCGGTCCGTGCGCTGACCGACGTCAGCGTCGACTGCCGGGCCGGCGAGGTGCACGCCATCGTCGGCGAGAACGGCTCCGGGAAGTCGACCCTCCTCGGGATCGCGAGCGGCTTCGTCGACCCCGACCGCGGCGAGATCTCGATCGCTGGCAGACGCCTGCGACGGGACTCGCCGGCCGAGGCGCGCTCACTAGGCCTCGCGATGGCCTACCAGGACACGTCGTCGATCCTCGCCCAACCCGTCAAGAACAACCTGTACCTCGCCGCCCCGCCCGAGCACCGGCCTCCGTTCTGGCGGCGGAAGCGGTGGGCCCGGCAGGTGCTCGCCGGGTTCGATCTCGACATCGAGCTCTTCCCCGACGCGCCGGTGGGGTTGCTCACCCTCGCCGACCGCCAGCTCTTCGAGGTGGCGAAGGCGCTCGTCACCGATCCGCGGGTGCTGCTGCTCGACGAACCCACGACGGCGCTCGGCCCCCATGAGGTCGAGGCGCTGCACCGGACCCTCGCCGCCTGTCGCGAACGCGGCGTCGGGGTCGTCTACGTGAGCCATCGGCTTCCCGAGGTGCTGGAGATCGCCGATCGCATCACCGTGCTGCGCGACGGACGGGCGCGTGGCACCTTCGACGCGAAGCAGGTCACCGAACGCGAGTTGGTCGACCTCATCGTGGGCCGTGCATTCGACGCCGCGTTCCCACCCCCGAGCCCCCATCCCGACGAGCGACGTGAGGTGCTGGTCGTCGACGGCCTGCAGGGCCAGTCGTTCGGTCCCGTGAGCTTCACCATCGACGGCGGCGAGATCGTGGGCGTCGCGGGCGCCGAGGGCAACGGCCAGGCTCAGCTGTTCGACTGCTTGGCCGGCCGGCAACCGCCACGGGCGGGCAGGGTCGCATGCAGCGGCAAGGATCTGATGCTGGTCTCCACCCACGAAGCCGTGCGCTCGGGCATCATGCTCCTGCCGGGAGACCGCAAGCACGAGGCGCTCATGCCCGTGCTCGGGGTCAGGGTCAACGCCACGATCCAGTCGATCGAGCGGTTCGGTGTGCTCGGCTTCCTGCGCCGACGCCTCGAGCGTCGGACCGTGCAGGGCCTGATCGAGCAGCTCGAGATCCGCACGCCCTCGCTCGAGCAGCCTGTCGAGTTCCTCTCCGGAGGCAACCAGCAGAAGGTGGCGGTCTCGCGTACCTTCCTGCGGGAGCCGGCCGTGATCCTCGCGTATGAGCCGACGCAGGGTGTCGACGTCGGCTCTCGCTTCGACATCTACTCGGCGCTCCGCTCGCGCACCGACGCCGGCACTGGCCTGCTCGTGAAGTCGAGCGACCCGATCGAGCTGGCGGGCCTGTGCGACCGGGTGCTCGTGATGTCACGGGGCCAGATCGTCGAGGAGATCCCCGGTGACGAGCTGACCGAGTTGCGCATCGTCGAGGCGATCGTGCGCGGCCCAGGCATGTCTCGAGCCGGACGTTCGCCCCTGGGCGTCGCGATGCCCACGGCCCCCTCCCCCCGGAACACGGCGTGAGCACACGGGTCGACGCCGCCCGGTTGGCGATCCGCAAGGTGCTGCGGGATGCGCGCGACGTGAACAAGTGGCGCAAGATCGCCCGGTTCCGGCTCTGGATGCCCGTGGTGCTGCAGCTGCTGCTGATCGTGGCCGTCGCCTGGTACACGACGACGCTGTTCCCGGGCTTCATCAACGCGTCGAACGTCACCAACATCCTGCTGCTCGCCGTGCCGCTCGCGATCGTGGCGATGGGTCAGACCCACGCGCTGCTCGTGGGTTCGCTCGACCTCTCGGTCGGCGCGATGGTGACGCTCGGCGTGGTGGTGGCCTCGTTCATGATCGGCTCCGACTCCACGAGCCCGCAGATCCTGCTCGGGGTCGGGGCGATCTTCCTCTGCGGAATGGCGCTCGGACTCGTGAACGCCGCCCTCTCCGTAGGGCTCAAGATCCCCTCGATCATCGCGACGCTCGCCACGTTGAGCATCCTCAACGGCATCTCGCTGACGTTGCGGGGAACGCCCGGCGGCATCATCGATCGTGACTTCACGTCGTGGCTCGCCACCAAGTTCGGACCCGTGCCGATCTCGTTCATCGGGGTCGTCGTCGCCGCGGGGGTGCTCGACTACTGGCTCCACGCCACCGGCTCGGGTCTGCAGCTCCGCTCCACCGGGTTCGACGAGCGGTCGGCGAAACGCAGCGGGGTGCGCACCAAGCTGATCCGCGCCCGGGCGTTCGTGCTCACGTCGCTGTTCGCCACGGTCGCAGCGTTCTTCGTGATGACGCGCTCGGGCATCGGCAACGCGCAGATCGGCGAGAGCTACGCGCTCAGCAGCATCACCGCCGCGGTGCTCGGCGGCGCCGCCTTGTCGGGCGGGCGGGCGACGTTCCTCGGCGCGTCGGTGGCATCGGTGCTGCTCGCCCTGATCATCAGCGCCCTGCCGTTCCTCGGGCTCAGCGCGGAGCACGGGCTCATGATCACCGGCCTGTTGGTGCTGCTCGGCATCGTGTTGTTCCAGGTCGGCGACATCAAGGAGCTCGTGAAGCGCAACTACAAGCGTGGCCGTCGCCTGGTCATCGGGAGCCGCCCTCCGCAGGCGACCGAGCTCCCCGACCTCTATCCGTCGGGACCTGGGTTCCATGTGGTGCCGACGGGCCGTCTGCTGATCCGCGGCGGCATCGTGCTGAGCGTCGACCCAGACATCGGCGACCACGCGGCAGCCGACGTGCTCGTCGAAGGCGACCGCATCGTCGAGGTGCGTCCGAACCTGGATGTCGCGGGGACCGACGCGGAGGTGATCGACGCCTCGGGCATGATCGTCATGCCCGGGTTCGTGGACAGCCACCGCCACATCTGGGAAGGGCTGCTCCGCAACATCGGGACCGACGTGCCACTCGAGGGACGCTCGAGCTACATCTCGTTCGTGCTGCACAAGCTGGCGCCGGCGTTCCGTCCCGAGGACGCCTACGCGGGCGACCTCGTCTCGGCGCTCGGGGCGATCGATGCGGGCATCACCACGCTGCTCGACTGGTCCCACATCCAGGGGTCGCCGGCTCATACCGACGCGGTGATCCAGGCGCTGCGCGATTCCGGCATCCGTGCGGTGTTCGCCTACGGCTTCCCCTGGTGGGGCAAGTGGGAGGAACGTCAGCCGAGCTGGTTCGTTCGGGCGGCGAGCGAGCACTTCACCACCAAGGACCAGATGCTCACGCTCGCTCTCGCCGCGCCCGGCCCGGAGTTCACCGACTTCGAGGTCTCGCGCGACCACTGGAAGCTCGCCCGGGAGACCGACGCGCGCATCTCGACCCACGTCGGCGTCGGCAGCTACGGCCTCGACGCCAAGGTGCAGGAGATGGGGGAAGCCGGCCTGCTCGGACCCGACACCACCTACATCCACTGCACCACGCTGAACGACACCGAGATCCAGATGATCGTCGACTCGGGTGGCACGGTCTCGCTCGCCTCACCGGTCGAGATGATGATGGGTCACGGCATGCCGCCGATCCAGAAGTTCCTCGACCGCGGACTTCGTCCGAGCCTGAGCGTCGACGTCGAGACCAACGTGCCGGGCGACATGTTCAACCAGATGCGGTCGGTGCTGGGGTTGCAGCGCACGCTGGCAGCCGAAGCAGGCAGATCGCCGCTGCCGACGAGCGACATCCTGGCCTGCGCCACGCTCGAGGGGGCGCGCGCGAACGGGCTCGACGCCAAGGTGGGAAGCCTGACTCCGGGCAAGCAGGCCGACATCATCATGCTCCGCACCGATCGCATGAACGTGACGCCGTTGAACGACCCGGCCACCGCGGTCGTGGCCGGCATGGACACGAGCAACGTCGACACGGTCGTGATCGCCGGCCGAGTGATGAAGCGTCACGGTGTGCTCCTGCACGTCGACTGGCCGGCGGTACGGCGAGTGGCGGCCGAGTCCCGCGATCACGTACTGGCGAAGTCCGGCTTCAAGCCGCCGAGCATCTGAGGCATGGAAACGGCGACGCAGACGCTGCATCGGCTCACCTCGTACGTGCCCGAGCGCGAGTGGGACGAGCCGGTCGACGACCCGCTCGTGGTGCAGGACCTCGAGGTGAACGACCTCGATCGGTTCCCGTGGTTCCACAAGCGGTACGAGGAGGCTCTGCCTCGCGTGCCGCTGCCTCGGAGCTTGCCGGCCACGACGGCCCCAGCCGTCGCCGTGCTCGCGGGAACCGCGGCCCCTGCCCGCCTCGAACTCGACCTGCCGCATCTCGCACGGTTACTGCACCTGTCCGCAGGTGTCGTGCGCACGATGGAACGGCCGTTCACCACCTGGCTGTTCCGAGCCGCCGGCTCCGCCGGCGGCCGGTTCCCTCTGGAGCTGTACGTCGCCGTGCCCGAAGGCGGGTCGCTTCCAGCCGGGGTGCACTGGTACGACCCCCTCGAGCACGCCCTGGTGCAGGTGGGGCCTCCGGCGACCGGGAGCGCGCCGACGGTCGTCGTCACCGGTGT
This sequence comes from Actinomycetota bacterium, assembly GCA_036379795.1. Lineage (GTDB taxonomy): Bacteria > Actinomycetota > UBA4738 > UBA4738 > HRBIN12 > JAOUEA01. Next base: position 5,393 of record DASVGA010000143.1, read on the forward strand.
GCCCTGGCGCACCGGGTGGCGCTACCGCGAGCGCGGCTTCCGCCACGTCTACTGGGATGCCGGCACCATGCTCGCCCAATCGCTCGCGGTGGCCGACTCGGCGGGCATCGCCGCCAACCTGTACACGCGCTTTCCCGATGCGTCGGTGGCCGCCCTCGTCGGTGCCCACGGCGCGCACGAGTGGCCGGTCGCCGTGATCGCGCTCGGTGACGGCGACCCAACGGTCGAGCCTGGCGGCGCGGCGGTCGTCGGCGCTGTGGACGCAGCGCCATTGGAGTTCCCGCTCGTGACGAGCGCGCAGCGAGCCGGGGATCGCAAGGCGCTCGGACCGTCGTGGGATCGCGGCGCCCCGGTCGACACCGAGGCGGATGCACGTGAACCGGTCGAAGCGGTCGTGCTCGCGCGCGGGTCACAGCGCCGCATGGATCCTACGCGCGGAGTGTCCCAACGTTTCCTTCGAGCGTCGATGGCCGCGGCGATGCGCGGGATCGACCTGCCGCACTTCGTCGTCGCCCACGATGTCGAGGATCTCGTGCCTGGTGTCTATCGCTGGCCTGACCTCACGACCCCTGTTCGACAGGGGGCGATGCGCGAGGAGCTGTACCGAGTGTGCCTCGAGCAGGCGCTCGCCCGGGACGCCGCGTTCGTGGTGACCGGCGCGACCGACATCTCTACGGTCGACGACCGTCGGTACCGGGAGGCGCAGCTCGGCGCCGGCATCGTCGAAGGTCGCCTCCACCTGCTCGCCTATGCGCTCGGCGCGAGCGCTTCGGGCATGACGTTCATCGACAGCGAGGTGCCGGAGTTGATCAGCGAACAGCTCGACGGCCTGCTGTTCACGTGCGTCGGTGTGCCCGAGTACGCCTCGGCAGCGGGGGGCGCACCGGGCGCCCCGACCGCCGTGAGCAAGGTGACCGAGCGGGAGTAGGGCCCCGGCGCCGTCAGGAGAGTTCCGAGGCCCGGTCGAGGAATGGGGTTCCAGATGCCGATAGGAACAGCATGCGCAAGGGGGTGTGCTGTCTCTCCGTCATCGTGCTCGTCGGCTCCCTCGGAGTCGTGCCGGCGTCCGCGGCGTTCGGGGCGATCGTGCAGCTTCCGGCCGTGACCCCGTACTCCCCCTTCGGGGGCCCGGCAACCGTGACGTTCACGTTCGGCAGCGGCGACATGGCCTCCATCTTCGACATCCGGCTACGGCGACCCGGGCACGGCGTCATCAAGCAGAAGGCCGTCCTCGTGGATCCCGACACTGCGAGCTCTCCATTCGACGTGAGCTTCTCGTGGCAGGAACTGTCAGTGACGTCGCCCACCGACTACGTCATCGAGGTCCTGCGCCAGGACGACGGATCCAAGATCACGAGTGGCGCCTTCACGCTGCTGCCGAGGCTCGTCTCCGACCTCTCCGCGACACCGTCGCCCTTCTACCCGCTCGTGCAGGATGGATACAAGGACCGGACCAGGGTCGGCTTCTCGCTGGCGGCCGACAGCGTCGACACGGTCGCTCGCGTCTTTCAGGCTGACGACTTCGGTCGCTGCTGCGGGCCCGAGATCCGAACCGAGAACCTGGGTCCGCTCGCGAACGGTTCGCGAGCCTGGACGTGGGACGGCACCGCCGACGACGCGTCGACCGTGCCCAAGGGCACCTACTTCGCGAAGGTCTCCGCCACCGACATCGACGGAGC
>DASVGA010000144.1:0-10029 GCA_036379795.1 Actinomycetota bacterium
ACACGACAGATCTCCACGCGGTCTCACGGAGCCGGAGCGCGCGCAACCTGCCGATGTACCTCGCCGGCGCAGCGGCGCTGGTTCCGATCCTGGTCCACGCTCGGTCGAGGGACTTCGCTTCCTGGAGGGGCTGCAACAAGATGGTGCGCCTGCGGTCGTCGCGCTCGATCGCGCGACGGCACGAGCGGCATGCGCGCGCACGCTCCCACCGCCGAGCCTGTTCGGGTCTCGTCTTCGATCAGGGGCCGTTGTTCCTGGTCACGGCTTTGGACAGCGATCACCGCCCCGGCACGAGGTCGGACCGGTACGGGCGCTGGAGGGTCTCGGAGCTGCAGCATTGGCAACGGACGCTCGACCTCGTCGTGGTGCTCGACGGCGACGACGACGTGCTCCTCGGCCGGATCAACAGTCGCAGGAAGCCTCACCAGGTCACCGCACTGGACGATCGGTCGGCTCGTCGCTGGCTCGCCGACGCGAGATCACGCATCGACGAGGTGCTCGCCGAGATCGCCTCGCCGACCGTCACGATCGCACGTATCGACACCTCGACCGGACCCCTCGAAGGGACCGTCGATGCGGTGATCGCCTCGCTGTCATCGCTGCACGCCCCGGCGACTCCGCACGCCTGAGGCACCTACGTCGTACCGGCGTACCGGCCCTACTGCGGTCGCATGTTTCCACCGCTGTGGACAACTCCTACCGTGCTCAACACGTCGCCGCGTGCGTCTCGTTCGACGGCGGCCGGGGTCGCGGGGGAGGTTCCATGGCGCAACAGCGACGGCTCGTGCTCGACGGCACGGCCGGGATCCGCCAAGCGGAAGGCGGCGTCGATCGATCTGCGCTCGTGCAGGATCATCGCCCCGCGCTGCGGGCGCTCGATGGACCAGGCGACGCGATCCGAGTGCGCCGGGCGTGCAAACGCGCTCTCGACGTCATCGCCAGCGGCCTCGCCTTGATCGTGCTGCTGCCGGTCGCGATGCTGATCGCACTCGCCATCGTGCTCGACTCGCCCGGCTCGCCGTTCTTCGTTCACGTGCGGATCGGCCGCTTCGGTGCGCCGTTCGGTGTGCTGAAGTTCCGCACGATGCGGCGAGATGCCCAGGACCGTTTGGACCACTACCTTGCGACGCGGCACGACCTGCGTCAGCAGTGGGCGTCGGGGTTCAAGCTGGTCGACGATCCTCGCGTGACCCGGGTGGGTCGTGTCCTGCGCCGCTGGAGCCTCGACGAGGTGCCCCAGTTCCTGAACGTGCTGCTGGGGTCGATGAGCCTCGTCGGCCCTCGGCCCGTAACGCCGGCGGAGGCGCCCTACTTCGGCTCGGACCTGCCCCTCGTGCTGAGCGTTCGCCCCGGTCTCACCGGGCTGTGGGCGGTGAGCGGACGCTCGGATCTCCCGTACCGTGACCGGGCCGCGCTCGAGGCCGGATACGTGCGGGACTGGAGCGTCGGCCGCGACCTGTCGATCCTGCTGCGCACCGTGCCGGCTGTGATCGGTCGACGTGGCGCCTGGTAGACGGGCATCCCTGCGGCCCCCCGTCCCGGCGCCGTAGCACCTCTGGTCCCCAGCCCGGCTTTACAGCCGGACTTCCTACGCTCTATGGTATGGACGACGTAGGTTGTTCGGGCTGGTCCATATGCGTCATCATCCCATCGTTGGCCTAGGCCATTCGGTGGTAGGTGCGACCGGATCGACGGCGGGAGGGGCAGGGATGGACGCTGCATCGCGATTCGACCCCCGGGAGACCGGCGTGGCGTCGCGGCGGTCGGCGCTGGTGGTCGACGCGAGCAGATTGTTCGCCGAGGCCATGACCCGGCTCCTCGAAGACCTCGGGTTCGACGTCTCGGTGGCCACCACGCCCGACGGCGTGGCGCCGATATCTGACGCGCCGGTCGACCTGGTGCTCGTCGACATGTCGATGCCCCGAGATGCGGGCGTGGCGATCGGCAAGCGCTTCATGGCATCAGCCCCTGGAACGATCGTGATCGGCGTCACGGCGGGTTCCGATCAACGCATGGTGCGGGAATGCCGGCGGGCCGGTTTCCACGGATGCGTCTCGAAGGACACGCCGGTCTCGCGATTCACGCGGCTCGTGCGCAGGGCCCTGCAGGGGCAGCCGATCGTGACGGGGGTCGAGACGGCCCCTACGAGGGGAGCGACACGGCGCACCGACATCGAGCTGCTCTCCTTCCAGCTCACGAACCGGGAGCTCCAGATCTTGTCGATGCTCGTGGAGGGAGCCAGCGGGCACGAGATCGCGCAACGATGCTGCATCAGTCCGAACACGGTGCGCACGCACGTGCAGAGCGTGTTGACGAAGCTGCAGGTCCACTCGAGGCTCGAGGCCGCGGCGCTGGCCGTGCGCTACGGGTTGGTCGCGCCGTCACGGCGTGAGTCCGGAGCCGCTTGATCCCATGGGAGACCGGGGGGGTCCGATCTTCGGCGTAGCCGAAATACGGTGGGCGCCAGGTCTGACCGGGTCGACGGGACTCCTATCGTGGACGGATCCGGGGCTCGACCAGCGGGGTGAGCTCGAGGCTCGTCCCGCGGCAGGGGAGGACGCATGCTCGTGAGGCCGGAAGCCGACGCCACGATCGCGGTGCTCCTCGTCGACGGGCGCTCGTTGTTCCGTCAGGCGGTCGGCGGCGTGCTCAACACGGTCGACGGGCTCACGGTGGCGGGGGAGTCGCACAGCGCCCGGCAGGCGGTCCACGACGCCGAACGCACCCAGCCCGACGTCGCCGTGGTCGACGGCGACCTCGACGTCTCGGGCCTCCCGGATCTCGTCGCCGGGCTGAAGCAGGTGGCGCCGAGCTGTCGGGTCCTCGTGCTCGCGACCGAGGAGCGGCTCGCGCCTCTCGTCGATGCCCTGAGGGCCGGCGCGACCGGCTACCTCACCAAGGAAGCCTCGATGACCGAGCTGATCGAGGCGGTCCGCAGGGTGCATCGGGGAGAGTTCATCGTGCCCGCCGACATGCTCGGGGATCTGCTCGCCACCCTCGTGAGTCAGGGCGGCCGCACGAACGATTCCATCAAGACGCTGTCGAAGCTCACCCGGCGCGAGCGTGAGGTGCTCTCCCTGCTCGCCGACGGTTCCAACAAGGACGCGATCGCGGAGGCGTTGGCGATCAGCCCACAGACCGCTCGCACGCACGTGCAGAACATCCTGGCGAAGCTCGGGCTGCATTCACGCCTGGAAGCTGCAGCCTTCGCTCGACGGCACCCGATCCTGAAAGACCTGGTCGCAGCCGACTGAGGAGTGACTCGCGAACGCCTGTCACTGGCCGAGACCGAACGCTCCACAGTTGACCTGCGCCTTGATGCATCGCTGCACGAGGCGTCGCAGCTTCCGCTGAGCCCACGCGTTGATGAAGTCCGCGTGCATCGAGCGCGGCGGACCGCTCGACAGGGTGAGGCGCGTGCCGTCGTGGATCGGGAACCGCAGCGAGTAGGTGAGCCTCGGAACCGGTACCGGGTGGGTCGCGGGGCAGCGGAAACTCCCGTCGTCGTCGGGGTCGATCGAGTACGCCATGTGCGCGTGGTGGTTCGCCGACTCGGTGCGTCGCCCGTCCCAACAGTCGGGGAACCTGATGTTCGCCGAGACAACGCCGGTCGCGCCGCAGTCGACGGGGTGGTCGAGGTTCGCGTCGGATCCGCCGCCGTCGCAGTCCCAGTAGACGACGCTCGTCGGCGGCGGCTCGGTCGCGTCGGCGTGGCCCGCGATGATCTCGAGCCCTTTCGGGAACGGCCGGACCGAGCGAGCAGGAGCGACGCGGTTGCGGTAGTAGAAGGCCGCGATCATGGGCTCGACCCGGCGCCCATCGTCGTAGACCGCGGGGATCCAGTAGGCGGCCGTATCCTGCATGAGCCCGCACGAGGTCGTGTCACGTCGAAGGCTCCGATAGGTGGAGTACGCGTCGGTCCCCTCGTTCCCGAAGAAGGCGTGGAGATGGCTCGCTCCGGGCAGACGGGGATAGACGATAGGGTCCGCGCGCAGGTGGCGCACGAAGCTGCAGCGAACCACCCAGCCGGCCTTGCGGTCGAGTCCTCGCGCTCCGGCCGTGGGGTGAACGGCGAGGACCACGAGGGCGACGGCTGCGAGCGCGACGATCGTCGTCCGTCGGGTCGAGCGTCGGGGGGAACGCAGGAAGCGTGGCATGCCGGTAGGTCGATCCTACGCTTCCCCGGCTCGTTGCGTAACGTTCCCGGGCGGCGAACGACCGCACCGCACACGACCGAAGGAGCGACATGGGCGACGGGTTCGACGTGATCGTGATCGGGGCTGGGCCCCCGGGGGAGAATGCCGCGGGGCGGTGCGCCGACGCCGGGCTGAGCGTGGCGATCGTCGAGGAGCGGCTGGTCGGTGGAGAATGCTCGTTCTACGGATGCATCCCGTCGAAGGCGTTGCTGCGTCCGGGCGACGTCGTTGCCTCCGTACGCCGGGTTCCAGGCGCCTCCGAGGCGCTCACCGGTGAGATCGACGTGACGGCAGCCTTCGCCCAACGCACCTACATGACGAGCGACTGGAGCGATGACGGACAGATCCCCTGGCTGGACTCGAAGGGCATCGAGCTCGTGCGCGGCCACGGTCGGCTCGCGGGGGAGCGCACCGTCGAAGTCACGACCGCTGACGGCGTGCGACGGCTGAACGCCTCGAGGGCCGTCGTGGTCGCGACCGGCACCACCCCGGCGTCACCACCGATCCCCGGGCTCGCCGAGGCCGGCGCGTGGGACAACCGGCAGGCGACGAGCGCGACGTCGCTGCCGCGCCGCTTCCTCGTGCTCGGCGGGGGACCGATCGGCGTCGAGATGGCCCAGGCGTTCCACCGGCTCGGGTCCGAGCAGGTCACGGTGATCGAGGGCGGGCCACGGCTGCTTCCGCGTGAAGAGCCGTTCGCAGGGGTGGAGCTCGCGACCGCCTTCGCCGACGAGGGCATCGAGGTGCTGACCGATGCCCGTGCCGTCGAGGTGATGCGCGATGACGGTGTCGTGACCGTGTCCTTCGAGGACGGTCGCGCCGTCGTGGGCGACGAGCTGCTGGTCGCCGTCGGACGCCGCCCCAACACCGGCGACGCCGGGTTCGAGTCGGTCGGCCTCGAGGCTGGGCGCTTCCTCGAGGTCGACGATCGCTTGCGAGCCGAAGGCGTGGAAGGCGGATGGCTCTACGGTGTCGGCGACGTCACGGGGCTCGCGCTGCTGACCCACATGGGCAAGTACCAGGGACGACTCGTGGGCGACGTGATCGCGGGCCGCGATGTGATCGACGACGCCGACCATCGCGCGATCCCCCGGGTGACGTTCACCGATCCACAGGTCGCCGCCGTGGGAGCGACCGAGGCAGAGGCGCGTCGAGCGGGCGCCGACGTGCGCGTGGTGAAGACCGGCACCGGAGACGTCGCGGGCGCGTATCTCCGCGGCAACGGCATCTCGGGCACCAGCCAGATCGTGATCGACGAGTCTCGTCGGGTGGTGGTGGGTGCGACGTTCACGGGGCCCGACGTGCAGGAGATGCTGCACGCGGCGACGATCGCGATCGTCGGTGAGGTTCCCCTCGATCGGCTCTGGCATGCGGTGCCCGCCTTCCCGACCGTGAGCGAGGTGTGGCTCCGGCTGCTCGAGGCCTACGGACTCTGATCGGTCGCAGCCTCGGCGGGCTGGGGCGACAGGTGCTCATGCACACCGAGCCACCTGCCGTCGGCCCCGCGGGCCAGCACGATCGTCTCCCGCTCGTGCACGGTGTCCTCGCCCGCGTTCGTCGCGATCCTCGTCTCCACCAGGTGGGTGACGACGGCGACATCGCCGAACCGCTGCACGTTCGTCGCACGGGTGCTGCAGGAGACGATGCGGAAGCCGTCGTCTGCGACCCACCGATCCCATAGCGCGCGGTACGCGTCGACCGACATGAGCCGCTCGGGTGACGTGTAGAAGACGAAGGTCGCATCCGGCGCGAAGCATGCGAAGTAATCATCGAGGCGGCCCTCGGCGAACGCCGCCACCAGCTCACGTACGGCCTGTTCCGGGTTCTGATCCATGAACGTGCCCCCTCGTCGATGTGGATCGCAGGCAGACCCTATGCCCGATCCGCGCTCCGCGTTCGGGTCACCGGGGAACGAGCAGAGCGATCTGCAGGTCCAGGCGGTCGGCGACGAGGCCGAGATCGCGGCCCGTGAGCTCCTCGACCCGCTTCAGGCGATAGCGAAGGGTGTTGTGGTGGATGTGCAGCGCAGCGGCGGTCACCCTCCACCGGCATCCGTGCTCGAGGAAGGAGCGCACCGTGCCGACGAGCTCGGCGCCCCGCTCCGCGTCCCACCGCTCGAGCGGCTCGAGCAGCGTGCCGCGATAGGTCCGCAGCACGTGAGGGTCGATCTCGGCGAGCAGGGTCGACACCGATCCGATCTGCCCGAGGCCGACGACGCGGTCGCCGAGCGGCCTGCTGCGAGCGAGTCCGAGCCCGATGAGGGCCTCAGCGATCGATCGGCCGAGCCCTTCGGGATCGCGAGCCGCGGTGCCGACACCGATTGTCGGCGAGCGTCCCAGCTCCTCGAGCACGGCGGCGACGCCTCCGACGTGGCCGTCGACGAGCGCCTGCGCGAGGATCACCGTGGCCCCGTCGCAGGAGGTCGACACGTAGGCGGCCGCGCTGGCTTCCATGGCGGCATCCATCTCATCGATCTCATGATCGCCGGCGAGCGCGAGCACGGGCTGGGTGGGGTCGAGGCCGAGCGCGGCCATCCTCGATCGGTGATCGTCGGGCCCGAGCGTGCCGTCGCGTGCGCGCTCCACCAGCTCGTGCGTGAGTGCGCGCGACGCCCCGCGTGAGCTGCGGTGCCGCGCTGCGTGCAGCTCGAGGTGGTCGGTGACCTGGTTGATGGCCGCTCGGCCCTCGTCGTCGATCTCCAAGGGCGATGCCGCAACGAGCAGCACGAGCTCGAGCGCGCGGTGGCCGAAGGACGAACCGAACGCGGTGAGTCCTGGCGCGACCTCGGCCGGAAGCCTGCCGGTTCGACCCAGGGAGACCGCGCTCCTGGCGTGCTCGGGAGGTGGCGGCTCGGCGGTCGCGGCGACGACCCTGCCTGCGGTATCGACAAGGGCAGCATCGCGCCCCGTCGCCTCGCGCACGACGTCGAGCAAAGCGGCGGGCCCCCGTCCATCGGTCATCGCCTGCACCATGGCACGGGCACGCTCGAGGTGGCGGCGGAGCATCGATCGCTGGTCTTCGGCGCCCGGCGCCGACGCCGAGTCGGCGATCGTGACGAACGAGAGGTGCTCGGGGATCTCCAGCAACGGCAAGAGATGACGCTCACACGACGTCACCACCTCGTCGGGGATCGACGGATGCGGGGAGCCCAGCCCGAAGCCCAGCGCGGCGACGCCCGCTCCGGCGACGTCGGACACCCACGCCTCGGGCTCGACCTCGGGGAACCAGAGCCCGTTCGTGAGCACGAGCTCCCCCTGCAGCAGGTATCGGCTCGGCCGGGGAAGGTCCGAGGTATGGACCCCCTCGATCTGCCGGTCGAGGAAGCCGTCGTCGCCGACGACCCGGAGACCGAGGTCAGGGAGAGCAACGAGTTCACGAACAGTGACCATGACTTTCGTGCGTTCGGAGCATATCAACGGTTGGATGGCCGTCGATACCATCCGCTCGCACCCAGACGGGAGGGGGTGGGTGCGATGGAGCCGACGATCCAGCCGGTCAAGGGCACGGTGATCCCCCGGTACGCAGGGGCATCCACCTTCGTCCGTCTCCCTGAGCTCCGCGACGTGGAGCGCTGCGACGTCGCCGTGCTCGGCATCCCGTTCGACTCCGGTGTGAGCTACCGACCCGGTGCGCGCTTCGGTCCTTCGGCTGTGCGGCAGTCGTCGAGGCTCCTTCGGCCACAGTTCCACCCGATCCACGAGATGGAGCCGTTCGCCGAGCTGCAGGCCGCCGATGCGGGCGACGTGACGTGCAACCCGTTCGACATCGCCGAGGCCATCGGTCAGATCGAGGCGCACGCCGACGAGCTGCAGGAGCGCACGGGGTCGATCGTGAGCATCGGCGGCGACCACACCGCCACGCTTCCGCTGTTGCGATCGATGAAGCGCCGCCACGGCCAGGTCGCGCTCGTGCACTTCGACGCGCACCTCGACACATGGGACACCTACTTCGGTGCGCCGTACACGCACGGCACCCTGCTGCGTCGTGCTGCCGAGGAGAACCTGTTCCGCGACGACGCCTCGATGCACGTGGGCATCAGAGGGCCGCTCTACGGTCCCCAGGACATGCCCGATGACGCCGGCTTCGGGTTCAAGACGATCCGATGCGAGGAAGTCGCCACCGACGGGGTGCTCGGCGTCGTCGAGCGCATCCGTGAGCGGGTCGGCGAGCATCCCCTGTACATCTCGATCGACATCGACGTGCTCGATCCGGCGCACGCGCCGGGCACCGGCACCCCCGAGATCGGCGGCCTCAACGCCCGTGAGCTGCTGATGATCCTGCGGGGCCTGGCCGGGCTGGATCTCGTCTCGGCCGACGTCGTCGAGGTCGCGCCCCCGTACGACCACGCGGAGCTCACCTCGCTCGCCGCAGCGACGCTCGTCTTCGAGCTCGCCTGCCTGCTGGTCGCCGCTCGCCGCAGGAAGAGCACCGCGTGAGCGACTACCCCTGGCCCGACGGGAAGCGCGCGGCCCTCTGCGTCACGTTCGACATGGACGCCGAGGCCGCCGTGCTCGCGGTCGACCACCGGTACGCGCGGCGACCGTCGATCATGACCCATCAGCAGTACGGGCCGGTGACCGCCGTGCCACGTCTGCTCGAGCTGCTCGCCGACCTCGGCCTGCGTTCGAGCTTCTTCATCCCCGGGTTCTCGGCCGAGCGTCACCCCGGGGCGGTGGCGGCGGTTCTGGAAGGCGGCCACGAGGTCTGCCACCACGGATACCTGCACCGGCCGCCGGGCCTGATCGACGCCGAGACGGAGCGTGCGGAGCTCGAGCGGGGGCTCGCGGCCCTCGACCGCATCGGCGGTGTCAGGCCGACGGTCTTCCGGGCGCCGTGGTGGGAGACGTCGGACGCGACCTTCGACCTGCTCGTCGAGTACGGGTTCACGTGTGATTCGAGCCTGTTCGATCGCGACGTTCCGTACCGGTTGACGGTGGGCGAGAACGAGCTCGCCGAGGTTCCGATCTCGTGGGCGCTCGACGACTGGGAGAAGTACGCGTTCCTGCCCGATCCCCCGACGGGGTCGGGGGTGATCGAGCCTCCGGCGCGCGTGCTCGAGACGTGGTGGGAGGAGATCGAGGCCTACATCGAGGTGGGCGGGTGCTGCGTGCTCACGATGCACCCGTTCCTGTCGGGACGTCCGGCGAGGGCGCGCGCGCTCCGACAGCTGCTGGAACGCGCCGCCGGCCTGCCGGAACTCTGGATCGCGACCGTCGGCGAGGTGGCCGAGCACTGCGCGGCGTCGGGCACCACCTCGCACGGTCTGTCATTGCCCGTGATCGGCGACGCGCCGCCCGATCCGGTGCCGGGATCGTAACGGGACTCGAAGCGAGCGAAGGGGGATCCATGTCCACGGAAGCGCACTCCGATCAGCTGGGAACCGAAGTCAACCCGGTGTACGGGCTGGAACGGCGCGGCATCGATTTCGTGCCGGAGCACGAGCGCCACATGAAGCTCCGTAACCTCGCGGAGTTCTGGGTCGGCACGAACCTCTATCCGTTCAACATCCTTATCGGCGTGCTGGCTTATACGCTGGGACTCTCGGTCGGCGTGACCCTCCTCGTCGTCGTCGGCGGCGTGCTCCTCAGCTACTGGGTCGTCGGCCTTGCGTCGATCCCGTCGTCGCGGGCGGGCATCCCCACGCTCGCGGTGAGCCGAGCACCCTTCGGCCTGCGGTTCCAGGCGATCAATGCCGCGCTCGCCTGGCTCGTGGGCATCTTCTTCGAGGTCATCAACGCGACGATCGGTGTGTTCGCTGTGCTCGCCCTGCTTTCGTTCCTCGGGTGGGAGGACTCCGGCAACTTCGGCCGTCTGATCGGCATGCTGATCGTCT
>DASVGA010000145.1:0-2474 GCA_036379795.1 Actinomycetota bacterium
CGCCGCGCCGCAGCGGGCGGCGAGCGCCAGCGCCGGCTCGAGCTCCCACCCGGCGCCGAGCGCGTACGTGAGCCCCGCTGCGAACGAGTCCCCCGCGCCGTAGGCGTCACCCGCGAGCCCCGGCACCTCGACCGCCTCGTACCGCCCGGTTCCCCCGCTCGAGGTCGCGTAGCGGCCGCCCGACTTTCCCTCGGTCAACACGAGCACCGGCGGCCGCCAAGGCAGCATCTCCGCATCGACGTGCTCGGCAGGATCGCGCGCGCTGCCGACGAGCGCGTCGGGCACCACGTCGGCGTCGAGCAGCTCCGCGAGCACCCTCGACGTCACGACCATCACCCGGGCCCGGCGGGCGGCCCGGAACGCCTCGTCGTCGCCTGCCGTCACGTAGACAGCTTCGGCCTCTTCGAGCAGCTCCCACGGGAGCGCGTCGTCGCCGCGCGCCTGCAAGCGGCGCCCGAGCGTGGTGATCGTGCGCTCGCCCGCAGGGTCGACCAGGGTGAGCGCCCGCCGGGTCCGATCGTCGCGTGTGGCGGCATGCACGTCGAGGCCGAGATCCGCGAGTTCTTCCCGTGCACGCTCACCCAGCTCGTCGTCGCCGAGCGCGGTGAACAGGTCGCATGCGCCCGCGAGCTTCGCCAACTGCACCGCCGCGACGGCCCCGCCGCCGGCCGGCTCCTCCCACTCGTCGGTCGCGTGCGCGATCTCACCCGGGCCCGGGATGCGGTCCACCGATCCGAACGACACCCACTCCACGTGCCCGACGACCGCCACGCGCATCGGCTCAGTCTCGCACCAGGCGGTTCGCGGAACCATCGGGGCCGTGCGAGTGTCTCCTTGCGGGAACCGCGGGAACGATCGAGGGGAACCGCCGCATGCCGCCGCACCGCAACGACGAAGAACGAGACCCCGGCCTGCCGATCCAGTTCGGGCCGGCTTCCAACGGCGAGTACGACCCGGAACCCTCGCTGCCGCCGGTGCTCGAGGAGACCGTCGCCCGAGCCCGCGCGTGGTCGATCGCCAACGCCGACCGGCTCGGCATGTCGCGGCGCGAGTTCCTGCTCTCGGTCTGCGGCGCTGCGACCGCCTTCCTCGCCCTCAACGCCTGCACCGCCGAGGAGCACGCGGCGGGCCCGTCGTCACCGAGCGCGACCGGCACGACGCCCGGCGGCACGTACGAGGTGCCCCCGAGCGCCTCGGTCGAGCCCGAGAGCGCGTTCGAGGCGCTCGGCGGCGAGGAGTTCGTCTTCGACATCCAGGGCCACCTGCTCGAGTACCACCTGAACCCGGTGCTGAACGGGCAGGACTTCTGGGCGGCCTTCCCGCAACAGGATTGCGGCGAAGACGATCCGCGAGCCTGCTACTCGATCGAGCACTTCCTCGAGCTGATGTTCTTGCGCTCCGACACGAACATGCTCGTGCTCTCGGCCCTGCCGATCTTCCCCGAACGCAGCCCGCAGGGCCACGACGTGATGGACCTCACGCGCAAGGTCGCGGCCGCGCTCTGCCAAGACGAGCGCATCCTGCTGCACGGCCAGGCGCTCCCCAACGTCGGGAAGCTCGACGCCGCGCTCGACGCGATGGAGCACACGGCCAACGCCTACCCCGTCGCCGCATGGAAGACGTTCACGCACTTCCCCGACGCCTTCGAAGGCGACGGCAACGGCTGGTGGCTCGACGACCGCGACCCGAACGAACGGCAGGTGGGCGAGCGGTTCATCCGCAAGGCGAAGGAGATCGGCACGAACACGATCTGCATCCACAAGGGCCTCTCGCTCGGCTCGCCGTTCGCCTCGCCCGACGACGTCGGGCCCGCGGCGAAGCGGCATCCCGACATGAACTTCGTCGCATACCACTCCGGGTTCGAAGCCGACGTGCCCGAGGTGCCGTACACGAAGGCCACCCGTGGCGCCGGCACGAACCGCCTGATCTGGTCGATGGAACGCTCCGGCATCGGGCCGAACGAGAACGTGTACGCCGAGATGGGCACGTCGTGGTGGTTCGTCATGCGCTACCCCGATCAGGCGGCGCACTTCCTCGGCAAGCTGCTCCGCTACGTCGGCGAGGACAACGTGCTCTGGGGCACCGACTGCCTGTTCTACGGATCGCCTCAGCCCATGATCCAGGCGATGCGCGCCTTCCAGATCTCGCCCGAGTTCCAGGAGCGCTACGGCTACCCGAAGCTCACGAAGGAGCTGAAAGCGAAGATCCTCGGACTGAACGGCGCGGCGCTCTACGGCATCGAGCCCAACACGGAAGCCTGCAGGTTCACGCGGCGCGACCTGGAGCAGATCCGCCGAACGCTGCCTTCGCGAAACCGCGTGCTGGGCCCGACGACGATGGCCGAGACGCAGGCCTTCCGCGACGACGACCGGGAGCAGTGGGCCACGATGGCCACGCTGCTGGCGTAGATCGGGAGGCGCCTGGCTGTCCGTTCTCACCGTTCGGGTCGATGATGGTGAAGTGATACCGACTCT
>DASVGA010000146.1:0-3964 GCA_036379795.1 Actinomycetota bacterium
CCGAACCTGCACGTGACGCCCGCCGAGGGCGAGTGGTCGGTCTTCGGATGTCTCGCCCACGCTCTCGACGCCGAGATCGTGGCGAGCGGCCGCTACCGATGGATCGTGGCCGAGCGGGAACCGCCGCTGCCCGGCTACGACCAGGACCTGTGGGTGCGGCGATTGCATGCCGATCCCGGGGCCGAGACGGCGGTCGATCTGCTCGCCGCGCTCTCCGCGCTTCGCCAGGCCAACCTGGCGATGTGGCATCGCAGCACCGACGAGGAACGCGCCCGCTTCGGCGTGCACGCCGAGCGAGGACCCGAGAGCTACGACCTGACGTTCCGCATCATCGCGGGGCACGACCGCTTCCATCTGCGGCAGGCTCGCGAGACGCTCGACGCCGTGTCGAGCGGCTGATGCGGCAGGCCGCGATGGCCGACCCCGACCCAGCGACCGTTCCGAGCGCGGGGCAACGGCGGGGTGTGATGACCCTGCTGGAGCGGCTGGCCGAGATCGGCGTTCGCCCCGAGGACTCGCGCGACGAGCGGCTGCGTGCCGGGGCGCTGATCCTCACGACCGTCGGCATCGCCGTGATCTCGCTCGTGTGGGTCGTCACGTACCTCGCGTTCGACGAACCCGTGTCGGCGGCGATCCCGGCCGCCTACCAGGTCGTGACGGCCGTGGGTCTCCTGGCGCTCGCCCGGACCAGACGATTCGATATCTATCGCACGACGGAGATGGTCTGCTTCCTCGTGCTGCCGGCGCTGCTGCAGGCCTCGCTCGGCGGGTTCGTCGCGTCGAGCGGCATGATCCTGTGGGCAGTGATGACCCCCCTCGCGGCGCTCGCGATGCTCGGATGGCGCCGTTCGCTCCCGTGGCTCGCTGCCTTCTTCGTCGTGCTCGCACTGCTGGTCGCGCTCGACCCCGCGTTCGCGGACGACCCCGCCGAGCTCCCCCGGGGGCTGGCCGTCGGGTTCTTCGCGCTGAACATCACCGGGGTCACCCTGGGAACCTTCGTGATGCTGGGCTACTTCGTGCACCAACGCGAGCTCACGCACGCAGCGCTCGAGCTCGAGCAGCGACGGTCGGAGCGGCTGCTGCTCAACGTGCTTCCGGAGCCGATCGCCGACCGCCTCAAGCAGCACGAGGGGGTGATCGCCGAGCGCCACGACGACGTGACCGTGCTCTTCGCCGACCTGGTGGGCTTCACGGCCCTGTCGGTGAACATGGATCCGGAGACCCTCGTGAGCCTGCTCGACGAGATCTTCACGTCGTTCGACCGGCTCGTCGACGAGGCAGGGCTCGAGAAGATCAAGACGATCGGTGACGCCTACATGGTGGCGGGCGGCCTTCCGAGGCCACGGCACGATCACGCCGAGGCGGTGGCGGCGGTCGGGCTGGCGATGCTCGAAGAGGTCGCGGCGATCGAGGCACGGTTCGGCGGGGGCTCGCTCTCGGTCCGCATCGGCATCGACACCGGACCGGTGGTCGCCGGCGTGATCGGTCGACGCAAGTTCATCTACGACATGTGGGGCGACACGGTGAACACGGCGAGCCGCATGGAATCCCACGGTGTGCCCGGCCGCGTGCAGGTCACCGCACGCGTGGCGTCGCGACTCGAGCGGCGGTTCGTGCTCGAACCATGCGGGGAGATCGATGTGAAGGGCAAGGGTCCGATGGAAGCGTTCCTGCTGGGCGGCCCCGTCTCGTGAGCCGGTGAAAGGTGATCGCTACCGCCAGGCGCCGATGATCGCGCCGGCTACCAGGCTGCCGACGACGTGATACCCGGCGTTCACTGCGCCCCAGAGCATCGGGTTCGGCTTGGTGGACTCGAAGGTCGCGGTCACGAGCGAGATCGCCAGGGCGAAGCCGATCGCCACCACGAACCCGAGCACGACGCCTTCGCTCAGGGTGTCGGTGCCGCTCGCCACCGCCAGCATGCCGATCGCGACCGCGGAGAGAAGGCTTCCGACCAGCGGCACCGCGAAGATCGCCGCACCCGGACCCTCTTCGGTCTGTTCCCGGGTCATGCCTCCGGCCGCCATCCACATCGCGCCGAACACCGGTGGCGCATACCAGACGGCGCCGATCACGAAGTAGGCGAGGGCCGCCGCGATCACGGCGAGCCAGTTGAGCTCGGTCCAGGTGTCGAACGTCATGAGGTCCTCCTCGATCCCGGATGCGCAGGGCGAGGCTAGACCGGATCGACGTTGCAGGGAAGCGCCGGTCGGCGTCGGGCAAGCGGCCCGACGATCTATGAGAAGGTCGAGGCCATGGCGGAGATGGCCATCGAGGTGGAAGGACTCACGAAGCGTTTCGGGGACCTGGCGGCCCTCGACGGTGTCGATCTCGAGGTCGAGCGAGGGACGGTGTTCGGGCTGCTCGGTCCGAACGGCGCCGGAAAGACCACGGCCGTGCGGGTGCTGGCGACGATCCTGAAACCCGACTCGGGCCGCGCCGCGGTGCTCGGTCGCGACGTGGTGCGCGAGCCCGACGCGGTGCGCCGGCGCATCGGGCTCGCCGGGCAGTACGCGGCCGTCGACCCGAACCTCACGGGGCGCGAGAACCTTCGCATGGTCGGCGTGCTCGGGCAGCTTCCTCGAGAGGTGATCGCTCCTCGGGCGGCCGAGCTGCTGGAGCGATTCTCGCTGACCGACGCCGCCGACCGCACCCTGCGCACCTACTCGGGCGGCATGCGCCGGCGCCTCGACATCGCAGCATCGCTCGTGCCGAAGCCTCCGGTGCTCTTCCTCGACGAGCCCACCACCGGGCTCGACCTCACGAGCCGCAACGAGCTCTGGGAGATGATCCGAGAGCTCGTGGTCGACGGCACCACCGTGCTGCTCACGACCCAGTACCTCGAGGAGGCCGATCAGCTCGCCGGCCGTATCGCCGTGATCGACGGCGGACACGTGATCGCGAACGACACACCGGGCCGGCTCAAGAGCGAGCTCGGCGACACGGTGGTCGAGATGGATCTCGCCGACGACGCGATCGCCGAGCGAGCGCTGGGGCTGCTCTCGGGTGAGGCGCTCGGCAAGGTCGAGCGGGAACACCGCACCGTGCGCATCTCGTCGAGCCGCGGCGCACACGTGCTGGTCGAGGTGCTCCGGCGCCTCGACGCCGACGGCATCGAGCCCGACACGCTGTCGGTGCGTGAGCCGAGCCTCGACGACGTCTTCCTGGCGCTCACGGGGCACCGTGCCGTGAGCGACGGCGACGCCGCGGGTGATGCCGCGTGACCGCGACTACGGCCCCTCGCTCGCCGTCGAGCGATGTGGATCTGGATCGGCGCATCGCCTTCGGCCTGGTGCGCGACACGGCGGCGATCGTGCAGCGGAACCTGATCGCCTATCGCCGGGTTCCCCAGCTCGTGGTCTTCTCCACGATCCAGCCGGTGATCTTCGTCGTGATGTTCCGGTACGTGTTCGGCGGCGCGGTCTCGGCTGCCCTGCCGGCCGGCGTCGACTACGTCGACTTCCTGATGCCCGGCATCTTCGTGCAGACCGTGGTGTTCGGGGCGATCGCGACCGCGATCGGGCTCGCGGCGGACCTCAAGAGCGGGCTGATGGAACGCTTCCACGCGTTGCCGATGGCGAGGTCGGCGGTGCTCTCGGGCCGCACGATCGCCGACAGCACGCGCAACGTGTTCGTGGTCGCCCTGATGATGGTGGTCGGGTTCCTGGTCGGATGGCGCGTGCACACCGACGTGCTCGGCCTGCTCGCCGGGGCCGGGCTCGTGGTGCTGTTCGGGTTCTCGATGTCGTGGATCTTCGCCACGGTCGGCCTCGCGGTCGGTGACCCCGAGGCGGCGCAAGCGGCCGCGTTCCCGGTACTCGCGCCCCTGGTGTTCGCCTCGTCGGCCTTCGTACCCGTGGAACGCATGCCCGGGTGGCTCCAGGTCTTCGCCGAGCACCAGCCGGTCTCGGCGACGGCGTCGGCGGTGCGGGCGTTGACCCTCGGCGGCCCGGCGGCGGGCGAC